>JAEWIW010000401.1 GCA_023386855.1 Bacteroidota bacterium
TCACCCTGCTATCCTTCATGCCTTCCCTAACCGCAATACCTGGCCTTTCACCAACATAGCCGAATGCTCCGGTTTCAATATATTTCAGGATAGAAGATAAACTGGCTTCATCATGGTCGCCCCAATCCTTGTCGAGCCCATCACCTGTTTGCTTATCGGTTCCAATACCATTGAAATAATTTCCGCTTCCGTTTTTGTTGGTTGAACGGAAAGACACAGGGAATACATACCAGTCGCCAACAGGAATATTAAAATATCCCACCGGCTTTCCATAAGTGGATTCAGGCCCTACAATTTTTACATCCATGAATGGTTTCAGGTTATTGATCAGCAGCTCACTAGCCGATGCTGTTCCCCCACTGACAATAAAGAATATCCTGTTAAGATCCAGGCTTCCTTTCTTTTCAAACTTCGTGGTACTGTTATACAGAGAATAATTATTATTGAACTGCTGGTTCATCATTACATCTCCATTTGCAGAAGAAGGCACCAGGTAATTGGCCAGCTCATCCTGCAACGATACATACCCTCCACCATTATACCTGAGGTCAACGATCACATCACTCACCGCTTCACTGCTGAAATTCGCGAAAACATCTGCAAATTCATTTTTAATAAGGGTGGTATCGCCCAGGAAGGAATTGAATACCAGGTATCCTACCTTCTTATTTCCGATCGTATATACTGTATCGAGATAAACCGGGTTCTCCTGGTAGCTTCCTGCATCCAATGCTATATCAACATTGGTTCCATCAGGCTTCTGGAAAGTAAAGGATGTGGCTTCACTGTAATACACATTGTCAACAATGAACTCAGCATTACCTGTGGTAATGTTGGTGCTGTTATTGATCTTGGTGATTCTCCATCCTCTCCTGATCCCCGCCTGACCTGCAGGTGAATTTTCTTCCACCGACTTCACCCTGAGGTCGCCTTCCTGCAGGAAGAAAATGTTCATACCAAAATCCTTCATGATACCCGCACTTACATCATCCCAAACCGATTGCTTGATACCAAAGCTCCAGCGATCAACTGGTTCACTAAACCCTGGTTCATTGCTATAAGCCCTGATCGCTTCCATGATAGCATTCGGATCCACGTACTGGCGTGCATTGAAATTCTCCGGAATCTGGTCGTACCATAAATACAGGTCCTGCGCAATGGCAAGCGTTGTATCTTTAACCTTGGTTGCTGTAGAGGCAGTATCTACCGGCGGGTTGGTTCCTCCATTTTCGACACCCACTTCCTTTGAACAGGCAGTGATAAAAAATGCGCCTGCCAGTGCAAGCGACATCCATTTGATTTTCTTTATCAGCATATAAAAATTGAAAATTGAATTAAAAAAACAGGTTCTAAAAATACATTTTTTCACAGGCTTGAGGATTTCTATTGCACCAAACGCTTACTTGTTAACGCAAAATTGACAATTAATGTTGCAAACAGCAGTAATGTGCAGAAAATCACTGTGCTCTATTCTTCAATCCCCTAAATTGCAGCCTCTGGCACAGTAATCAAACTGTCAAAATCCATTTTATGCAGAAAGATCTAAGACGGGAACAGGCCCTTGAATACCACGCGAAGGGCAGGCCCGGCAAAATTGAAGTTGTTCCTACCAAAGATGCAAAAACCCAACGTGATCTCTCCCTTGCCTATTCTCCCGGTGTGGCAGAACCCTGCAAGGAAATACATGAGAATGTTGAGAACGTTTACAAATACACCGCAAAAGGAAACCTGGTTGCCGTTATTAGCAACGGTACCGCCGTACTTGGCCTTGGCGATATTGGCCCTGAAGCCTCCAAACCGGTGATGGAAGGGAAAGGCGTACTGTTCAAGATCTTTTCTGACATTGATGTGTTCGATATCGAGATCAATGAAAAGGATCCAGAGCGATTTGTCCAGATCGTCAAAGCGCTTGAACCTACTTTCGGTGGTATCAACCTGGAAGATATCAAGGCCCCTGAATGTTTTTATATTGAAAGAAAACTCAGGGAGATCATGTCCATCCCCGTGATGCACGACGACCAGCATGGCACGGCCATCATCAGTTCTGCCGCCCTGATCAATGCACTCGATATCCAGAAGAAAAAAATAGAAAAAGTAAAATTTGTTGTAAACGGCGCCGGTGCGGCCTCCATGGCCTGCACCAAGTTATACATTGCACTGGGTGCAAAGCCTTCCAATATTTACATGTTCGACCGTAAGGGACTGATCCATAAAGGACGCCCCGACCTGGATATTGAAAAGCAGCATTTCGCCATTGACGCTCCTCCCTGCACGCTGGAAGAAGCCATGAAAGATGCAGATGTATTCATTGGCCTTAGCGTTGGCAATGCCCTTAGCCCTGAAATGGTCAAGAGCATGGCCAAGCGCCCCATCGTATTTGCCATGGCCAACCCCGACCCGGAGATCACCTGGGAAGCGGCTACCGCTGTGAGAGATGATATCATCATGGCCACCGGCCGCAGTGATTATCCCAACCAGGTGAATAATGTGCTTGGTTTTCCCTTTATCTTCCGCGGAGCCCTCGATGTAAGGGCA
>JAEWIW010000003.1 GCA_023386855.1 Bacteroidota bacterium
GGTCCAGGACCTGGTGGCAGGAGCTACAAGGGAAGAGCTTATCTGGATCAATGGATACCTTACGGGTATTACCAATTCCTTGCAGGAAACAATGCCTTCGTCATCCTCGCCTGCAGCAGCTTCAAAACCACTGGTCAACAAGATCACTATCGCCTACGGAACGGAAACCGGCAATGCAAAAAGACTCGCTTCACAGTTTGCTGCTGAAGTAAAATCAAAAGGAATCAACCCGAAGTTGGTTGGATTAGATCAATACCGTGTCAATGATCTTGCAAAGGAAGAATATTTTCTTGCCATCATCAGTACCCAGGGTGATGGAGAGCCACCTGCTGCTGCGAAAAAATTCTACGATCATATTCATCTCAATGGTTTTAAAGCAGAAAAATTAAAGTATGCTGTACTGGCCCTTGGCGATACATCCTATCCCTTGTTTTGCAAGGCAGGGGAAGATGTGGATGCACAACTGGGAAAACTTGGTGGGCAGCGCATCACTGACCTGGTAAAATGTGATACCGATTATGAAGCCGAAGCAAAGGAATGGCTCCATGCTGTTTTAAGTAAGCTTACACAGGCCAATGCATCTGCATCAGTACCTGCTGCTGCAGCGGCAGTAAAGCAGAAAGCCGGAAAGCAGGTGTATACAGGTGAAGTGCTTTCCATTGTTAATCTAAATGATCGTGGTTCGAACAAAGAAACTTACCATATCGAGATTGCTGCCGAAGAAGTGGCTTACCAGCCAGGCGATTCCATTGGCATCGTTCCGCATAATGACCGGTCAATGGTGCAGGCCATACTGGATACTGCAGGTGCGAACGGAGACCAGCCTTTGCAATTCCGTGGGCAGGACATAACATTGTATGAACTGCTTCAAACAAAACTGAATATATGTTACCTGCCCGAAAGAGTGGTGAAGGCATGCGGGGGGTTAATGAAGCAGGAAATACCAGTTTGTAATATCGGTTTGCTCGACCTGCTGAAAATATATTCCCTTCCAACAGGTGTTTCATTTGAAGAACTTGTGCAGGTGCTGGAACCAATCACACCAAGATTATATTCAATATCTTCTTCACCCGAAGCGCATGGCGGTGAACTACATATCACGGTGGCCAAAAATACATTCCAGCTCAATGGAGAAAAAGGATTTGGATTATGCTCCAACTATCTTTCACAGTTTCAACCCGGGCAATCGATAAGCTTTTATGTTCACCCGAATAACCGGTTTCGTTTGCCTTCCGCAAACAGGGACCTGGTCATGATTGGACCAGGTACGGGTATTGCGCCTTTCCGGTCTTTTCTTGCAGAAAGAGATGCAACAGGTGCAACAGGAAAGAACTGGCTATTCTTTGGTGAGCAACATTTTGTTACCGACTTTTTATACCAGACCGAGATCCAGAACTGGCTTGATACTGGTGTATTGTCGAAAGTAAACCTTGCCTTTTCAAGAGACCAGGAAGAAAAGATCTATGTACAGCACAGGATGCTGCAACAGGCAAAAGAACTATATGAATGGATACAGGCAGGTGCATCCATTTATATCTGCGGTGCAAGAGAACCCATGTGTGCAGATGTTGAACAGGCATTGGTACAGATCATTTCAGAACAGGCAAACCTTTCGATTGAAGAAGCCGGGTCTTACCTGTCAACACTGGAAGAAGAAGATCGCTTCCTGAAAGATGTTTACTGATCATACATCAAAATAAACCTCATCACATTAACCAATAAACAGGAGTATGCCGTGCAACGGGGCTCCGCTTTTATTTCAATGGAATCATCAACTGAAAAAGTAAAGAAAACCAGTCATGGTTTACGCGGCACCATCAAGGAAAGCCTGCAGGATGAATGGACAGGATCCATGCGCGAGGATGACCAGTCATTACTGAAATTCCATGGCATGTACCAGCAGGATGACCGTGACAGGCGTGAAGAAAGAGCCGAGAAAAAGCTGGAAAGGCTTTTTTCTTTCATGATAAGACTTCGTTTGGCAGGAGGATTTTTAAAACCTGAACAATGGGTTGCTACGCATCATATTGCGGGAGCTCATTCAACAGGAGTGATCAAGATCACCACCAGGCAAACCATACAATTGCATGGTATACTCAAGTCGCATATCAAACCAACGATACAGGGATTTAATGAAGCGGATCTTACTTCCATCGCCACCTGTGGTGATATCAACCGGAACGTGATCTGCAGTTCACATCCCAAACAATCCCCTGTTCATGAAGAAGTGTTTGGATATGCCGACAGGATCAGTAAGATGTTATTGCCTAAAACCCGCGCCTATTACGAGATCTGGCTGGATGAAGAAAAGATTGCTGAACGCTCAGAGGAAGATCCATTATACCGTGATCATTATATGCCCAGGAAATTCAAGATCGCCATTGCCATTCCACCTAATAATGATGTGGATGTATTTGGTAATGATCTTGGATTGATTGCCATTGTTGAAAACGGGAAACTTCAGGGCTTCAACCTTGCGATAGGTGGCGGACTGGCATCAACGCATGGTAACCCTGATACCTATCCAAGGCTTGCTTCAGTGATCGGTTTCGTGGATACTGAAGAGAAGCTGATGAAGGCAATTTACGAAGTGCTTACTGTTCAGAGGGATTTTGGTAACCGTGAAGATCGCAAGCAGGCAAGACTGAAATATACGGTGGATAAGTATGGAGTGGATTTTTACAGGAATGAAGTAGAAAAGCGTACGGGATTTAAGTTTGATGCACCAAGGCCATTCACTTTCACGGAAAGAAAAGATTATTATGGATGGGAGCAGAACCATGAAGGACTCTGGTATTATACCGTTTTCATTGAGAACGGCCGTGTGCTCGATGATGAACAACTTAAATTAAAAACGGCCCTGCTTGAAGTGGCTGAAACAGGAAAAGCCAATTTCAGGTTTACCTGTAACCAGAACCTTATTCTCAGTGATATCAAAGACTTCGATAAAGAAACCATTGAAGCTATCCTCAACAAGTATGGAGTTATTGAACATACAGAAAATGCAAGCCTTTTAAGAAAGCATGCCATGGCCTGTGTTGCCCTGAATACCTGTCCACTGGCCCTTGCAGAAGGACAACGTTACCTGCCTGAGTTATTATCCAAGATTGAACCACTGTATGCAAAGCATGGATTGGCCAGCCAGGAATTGATCATCAGGATGACGGGTTGCCCCAATGGATGCGGAAGATCTTATCTCTCCGAAATTGGTTTTGTAGGAACTGCCTATGGAAGGTACAATTTGCATCTTGGGGCCGACAGGCAGGGACAAAGATTGAACAGGATCTATAAGGAAAGCTTAAATGAAGAGCAGATACTCGAAGAGCTGGATAATCTTTTCGGGGTTTATGCTGCGGAAAGAAATGCAGGTGAAGGATTTGGAGATTTCTGTATTAGGAAGGGATGGGTGCCGGAAGAGTCGGAATGGAAAACCATAAAAACATCATAGTGGAAAAGCAGGTGATCACACAACATACCGAGCAGCACAAGGGAAACAGGCTATTCCCGGTTTTTTTAAAACTGGAAGTACTATCCGTGTTGCTGGTCGGCGGTGGCAAAGTGGCTTTGGAAAAACTCAGGGCCATTCTTGACAATGCACCTGCTGCAAAAATAACTTTGGTAGGCATCACGGTGAGTGATGCAATCAAAGCACTTGCTCAACAGTATGAACAGCTCAGCTGGGTGGAAAGAGCTTACCAGCCGGGTGATGCCGCCGATTATGACCTGGTATTTGTGGCAGTTGATATTCCCGAAGCGAGCAGGATTATCCAGGAAGATGTGCGTTATTATGGAAAGCTGGTCAATGTTGCTGACCGTCCAGAGTTATGTGATTTCTATCTTGGATCCATTGTACAGAAAGGAAGCCTCAAGATCGGGATATCTACCAATGGCAAATCACCAACGATCGCTAAAAGATTGAAGGAAACATTGAATCATGCGCTGCCCAATGAACTGGAAGATGTATTGCAGAATATGAGCACCATACGATCAAACCTGAATGGCAACTTTGAGTATAAGGTCAAAAAGCTGAATTCCATTACAAGGGTTTTGGTTGAAAAGGAAAAGAATGACCGGTGGAAAAAGATCGCTACCTATTCGCTCTTTGCTTTTGCACTAATGCTCATTGGTCATTTTATTTTTTCTTATGTACCCTTCCGGCAGATCGCTGCTGATGGTGTTGATTTTTATAAAACCCTTGACCCGAACTTTCACTGGATGGTGCTTGCAGGATTTATTGCACAACTCGTGGATGGGGCACTGGGCATGGGTTATGGCGTTACCAGTACCACGATATTATTATCGTCAGGTGTTAACCTTGCATCTATCAGTGGCAGCATTCACACGGCTGAAATGTTTGCCAGTGGTGCATCGGGGTATAGTCATTACAAGTTTGGAAATGTAAACAAAAAACTGTTCAGGATCCTGTTGATACCCGGTGTAATTGGTGCAGTGCTGGGTGCAGTGCTGTTAAGTAAATATGGTGATTCACATGCGCAATATTTAAAACCGATTCTTGCCGTATATACTTTGTTTTTGGGTATCAGGATCTTTGTGAATGCATTCCGTGAACAGAAGAACCAGAAAAAATTCAAGCGCTATGGATGGCTTGCAGGTATTGGGGGCTTCGTTGATTCCTTTGGCGGAGGCGGGTGGGGCCCGATTGTAACAACTACACTGATCACGAAGGGAAGAAGTCCAAAATATGTTATTGGTTCGGTGAGCCTGACCGAGTTTTTTGTAACCCTGGCAAGTGCTTTCACCTTCTTCACTATGCTTGGTGTTTCTCACTGGCAGGTGATCGTAGCACTGGTAATCGGTGGGTTTGCAGCAGCTCCACTGGCAGCAAAACTAACCGGTAAACTTCCACGTAAAACCTCCTTTATATTATTGGGTATATTGGTGATCATCTGGAGCCTGAGGATATTGCTCAAGATATTTTAATAACAGTATCCATTAGTGACCTGCTGTGATCACTTGTAGCATGGAATATTGCTCAAATATTCTAAATAACGCCAGCGTTATTATCCTTCTTCCTGGCAACATATTTCTTTTGTGAATAATAAAAGAAAATATGCAGCGGCAACACCAAGAAAAGAAAATCCTGTGCTGTTATATTTTCTATGGGACCCCCGAAGAGTTGGTCTACAAAAGGTTTTATGATAACATGAATTACTCCTGCAAAAAGGGCTATCCCCAGCACTTTTAACCGGAAGAAAAAAGACTGTTCATTTTCTATTTTTCCCTTTGCCCATGCGATCATGAATAAACCTGCAATTATCAGGTTCTTTGAAAATAATTTAAGGGTATCTTTTGACATCCCTGTGAATTCAATGCCAGAGAAGGCAAAACCAATGATGGCCAGCAGGCTGAATACGACAAGGGCAATTCCAATTGTTCTGAAATAGCGAGGTAACAATATTATTTTTTCTTTGGGCAAGGATGCGGCGGTGCCGGTTTTCATGATATGATAAGTTTGAAGGGTTAATATAGAAACTTTGTTCAATAAATCCTATATTGATAATATGGAAACGACAGCTACCACACTTCTGCAAGGCATTGATACTATTCTTATCAGGGTTAGCGATATCGCTAAGGCAAAACAATGGTATACATCTGCATTAGGATTGAAGCCCATTTGGGAAGATCCCAATAGTAACCTTGTGGTGTTCGATACCAATGGTATTACGAGCCTTACCCTTATGCAATCTGAACAACCGCTTGAAAGGATTAAAGAAACCGGCACCTTCCCCATATTCAAAACTGGTGATGCTGCGGCATTAAAGCAATTGCTTGAACAAAGAGGTGTTGTAACCAGTGAACTGGTGGAAGATGAATATGTATGCTATTTTACTTTTCATGATGATGATGGCAATATGCTTGAGGCCTGCCAGGTAAAAGAATCCTAAAGTACCAAATCAATTCATGTTTCATTTAATATATTATAATCCAGCTTAAGCCCCTTTGAATACTTTATATATCATCAACCAACTTTAATAGTATGAAAGAGATCAACAAGCAGGACATCAAACAGGAAGTTTTTGACCTGTACGATGATTATGTTCATGACCGCATTAAGCGCCGCGATTTTATGCAGCAACTTTCATTGTACGCGGTAGGGGGTTTAACGGTATCATCATTAATGAGTTTTCTTGCACCTGATTATAAAGGAACCATCCAGGTTACAGCCCAGGATCCGCGTATTAAATCGGAATATATAACTTATGATAGTCCAAAAGGGGGAGGCAAGATCAAGGCCTTGTTATCAAGGCCCGCTGAAGCCAGTGGGAAGTTGGGAGGTATCGTTGTAGTGCATGAGAACCGTGGACTGAATCCCTATATTGAAGATGTGGGAAGGAGGGCGGCATTGGCAGGATTTATTTCCATTGCACCGGATGCGCTTACCCCTCTTGGAGGCTACCCTGGGGATGATGATAAGGGACGAGAAATGCAAAGCAAGCGTAACCGCGATGAAATGCTGGAAGACTTTATTGCCGCATTCGATTACCTCAAAGCTCACCCGGATTGTAATGGAAAAGTAGGCGTTGTAGGTTTCTGTTTCGGCGGTTGGATCGCCAATATGATGGCGGTACGGCTTCCTTCTCTTGCTGCTGCCGTTCCTTTTTACGGTGGACAACCATCTGCGGAGGATGCGGCTAAGATCAAGGCCCCGCTTCAATTGCATTATGCGGAACTGGACAAGCGCGTGAACGAAGGATGGCCTGCTTATGAAGCTGCCCTAAAGGAGCACCATAAACAGTACACCATGTACATGTACCCTAATGTGAACCATGGGTTCCATAATGATTCAACTCCACGCTATGATAAAGCAGCGGCTGAACTGGCATGGAGCAGGACAATTGAGTTCTTTAAAAAAGAATTGCAACCGGATCACTCATAAGCATAACAACATAACGAATGTCCAGGTGGTTTCAAACCGACCTGGTTTCTCATCATTCCCATGGCCCGGCTATGATCAAACGGTCGCCCAGCCTGAATTGTGCTGTCCCTTTATTGATGACCTGAGCCGGAACCATTATCTTTACGGAAATTTTTCAAATGACCAGGATTGAAATGAGTCGCGTGAGTGGCGACTACGGCTTTGAAGCAAAAGATACCAATGGACATACCGTAAGAATGGATACCAGCCCAGAAACCGGTGGGCAAAACTTTGGTGTTCGACCCATGCAAATGGTATTGATGGGACTGGCCGGTTGCAGTGGCATTGATATCGTTTCCATTTTGAAGAAGCAGCGCCAGGATCTCAAGGACATCAAAACCTATATTGAAGCAGAGCGGCAGAAAGATGTTGAGCCTTCGCTTTGGGAAAAAGTTACCATCGTGTTTGAATTATATGGTGAGCTTGACCGCGATAAGGCGGAAAGGGCCTGTGCACTTTCCATGGACAAATACTGCTCTGTAGCAGAAACCCTCCGCAAGTCGGGCACTAGGCTCGAGTGGAGAATGGAACTCAAATAAGGATAATTTTTTTCTTCATCTACCACCCCGTGGCACGGGGGCGTGGCACGGCCCCGTGCCACGGGGTCTATTAAACCAACCAATATGCATCCAATAACCAGGGCGATCCGTATCCAGACGGACACTACCCAACAGGGTGAACATTCTACCCCATTATATCTTACCAGCAGCTTCCAGTTTGATAATGCTGAAGACATGCGTGCGGCATTTGCTGAGGAAACGGAAGCCAATATCTATAGCCGCTTCAGTAACCCTTCTGTAGCTGAGTTTGTAAATAAGATGTGTGCACTGGAAGGTGCAGAAGCAGGGTTCGCCACTTCAACAGGCATGAGCGCTGTCTTTTCATCCTTTATGGCTTTCCTGAAGCAGGGCGATCACCTTATCTGCTGCAGTGCCGTGTTTGGAAGTACCCATGGCCTTGTTGCCCGTTACCTGCCCAACTATGGCATTGACTATACCTTCGTGGATGCTGCAGATCCCGCTTCATGGGAAAAAGCCATCAGGCCCAATACCAAAATGATCTATATCGAAACGCCCACCAATCCCGGGCTGGACATTATAGACATGGAAGTGGTTGGGGCGCTTTGTAAAAAGCATAACCTGATGATGAATGTTGACAACTGCTTTGCTACGCCATTGTTGCAACGTCCATTGGAATATGGCGCCCACCTGGTGGTGCATTCGGCCACTAAATGGATCGATGGCCAGGGCCGCGTACTGGGAGGAGTTGTGGTAGGAAATAAAGAGCTCATTCATAAGCTGTACCTGTTCTGCCGGAATACCGGTCCTGCCATGAGTCCCTTCAACGCATGGGTATTAAGTAAGAGCCTTGAAACCCTTGACGTGCGTATGGAGCGTCATTGCGGCAATGCGCTCTTCCTGGCCAATGCACTGGAAAAACATGAAAAGATCAGCTGGCTAAAATATCCCATGCTTCCTTCACATCCACAACATGAGATCGCCAAAAAACAAATGAGCGCTGGTGGGGGTATCGTTTGTTTTGAATTGAAAGGAGGCATTGAGAGTGGAAGGAAATTCCTCGACTCACTTGAAATGCTGACCCTTACCGCAAATCTTGGTGATACTAGAAGTATTGCCTCTCATCCTGCCAGTACAACCCATGGAAAATTAAGTGATGCAGAACGTGCGGAAGTTAATATTACACCAGGACTGATCAGGATTTCCGTTGGTCTGGAACATAAAGAAGATATTCTCAATGATATCCTCCAGGCATTAGATAAAATCTGACCTATTATCCATTGGAGGAAGGAAATAGTTCTTCCAATGGATAAATTCTTCCTACCTGTATATCCAGGATATTATTATCCTTGCGCAGTTTCATCAGCCTGCTTTCAACATCCTCAACCGATTCATTGCCCAGGTGAAAAGTGCCGTAATGAGATGGTATCATTAATGATGCTCCTGTATCCTTTGATGCTTTAACTGCATCTTCGGGCGACATATGATTGGCCTTCATGAACCATGCAGGTTGATAAGCCCCGGTGCCAATGATGGTAACATCGGGGTTGAACAGTTTACCCACCTGCTCAAAATGAGGCCCATACCCAGAATCTGCAGAAAGAAAGATTGTTCCCTGTTTTGATGCAATAACAAATCCTCCCCATAAAGTGCTGTTGAAGGGTTTGAAAATTCTCTTGCTATAGTGTCGTGAAGGAATGAATGTAATGTCAAGATCTTCAACGGGAAATTTTTCATACCACAAAGCTTCCAGGATCTCCGGCTGCTGGTCGGTAAAAGATTGCACCAGGCCCGACATATTCTTTCCCGTAAGAACTTTACTTAATGGATTCTGTTTTATGACCTGTTGAAGTGATAAAGGATCGCAATGATCGGCATGATCATGCGTGAGCAGGATATAATTTATATGCGTGAACATGGAAGGATCAACAGGGTTGATCGTATGTCGCTTATAAGGACCGGTTGAATTAAAATGAGGATCAATCAGAATATTTTTTCCATTCATCCTGATAAAATAGCTGGCATGTCCCAACCAGATAAGACAATCCTGTCCAAAAAGAAAATCATTGGAGGCAGGCCGTTGGACTTCAAGTTTCTTACCACCATTAAACATCATGGCCAGGATATGCGAAGGCATCCATGCCAATACGGGTACAATGGATTGATAAAAGGGAAGCGGTTCATAAATAAAACGGCTTTTTTTGTCGTATGGCGTTCCTTTAAAATCCACCGGTACTTTTGGGAAACGCAGGGGGTCAACAGGATAATGAGAAACAGGTGGGGCAGGCTTTTCCGCCAGGAGCGACGCAACAAGTACCAGTACAGCAACTACAATAAAAAAATATATCATTGCAACAATTTACATGTTCTTTCTAATGCTTCACCATAAATGCCAGGTCGGGATAATTATCTGAAAGAAAATGAGCCAGGATAGAAAAAAGGATCAGTATAGATAATTGCAGGAATACAATAAAAAACAGGAATGGCCAGAAGCGAACCCTTGTCCGTTTAATATGTTGTAATAATTTCTTTTTATGGTTGCCTACACCCGGGATGCCGGTGTACACAAGATCGAATGCTTTGCTGGCTACAAACAGGTCGGGCACCAGCACAAATGTTTTAATAAAACCGAAATAAGTATACACCCTTCTTTTTACCTGGTGAATGGGGAAAAGACTTTTATAGCAGAACCAAACGAATTCTACACAACTCATGGTTTTGAAATTCTGGAAATTAAAATCGTAATCGTAAGGAATGCCTTTTGAATTTCTTGCCAGTTCAATGACAAGGGGTATATAGTTGTCGGGCTGAGGAGGAACATAATTCCCGGAATGGATATTTTCAATGATGCCATCAAAGAGCTTCAACTCAATTTCACTTGCATGACTGTCGCCGATCATGATGTCCACTTCACGCGAAGCAACAAGGTCGCGAACATTTCTAAAGTCGAAACTCAGTTGCGATTTTTTATCCGCATGCGGTATCCTCACCTTTGCATGTTTTATTTTATTCACCAGTTTTTCACTGTTACTGCTTTTTTTATAGAACAGGTTATTGCCATGCCTGCGGAGGTATTCACCAAGTTCCTTGCCCGGGTTAAATCTTAATACCGCCAGGTCGTCGCATCGACTGAAATTTTCAAGCAGGTCTTCCGTTACACCGGTTGCTCCAAGGGCATGAAACACTTTAATGTCACCGGTTGATTCATCCCTGTATGCAATACCCGCATGAGAGTAATAGGCATTTTGAAGAAGGATCAGTCCATCAATATAATGATCATGTCTTCTCAACAAAACATCTCCCGTCTTGATCACCTCCTTTAATTTTTCACATTCTTTATAGCGGTACCGGTTAGGTTTTTCATCATAATAAAATAATAAAGGGAGCTTCGGCCTGTACTTAATGTAGGGGAGCTTGCCGAAGATCCTGAAAGTATTTCCACTGAGGATCATGGCAAAAAGAATAGAGATCAGGGGCAGAAGCACCAGTGCCCAGAAAAACCAGGGATTGATGGTTAACCAATAGGTGTTCAGCAAACATGCGGGAATCACCAGGAGTAATATCACCGTGATAAAAACTATGGTAAGCAGGAATTCATCCGAATTATCGGTCTTGTTCATAGGTTTAAAAGGTTAGGGGTTACAAGATATAATAACTTCTTTTTCTTCGTATCTTGGCCATGGATCAATTTATATGGTTTACCAATTCCGGACTGCTTATTTACTCCTGTTCCTGTTTATATGGTCACTTCCTGTACGGGCTTTTACAGATACCCTAAAGGTTGGGTCAACGCATGTATACCAGTCGCAGCCAGGGTTTATTGAGTATATTGATTCACTCGACCAGGGCAGGTTGCAGGATGCCATTCATCAGTTTGAACTGGGAAAGGCAAAGGTTTGCGATGAATCCGTTTTTAACCCTGGGATTGCTTCTAAAAATTACTGGTTTCATTTTGTATTGACCAATGATGGAAAACAGCAAAGAGATGTTCTTATTGATATTGCCAACCCCAGGATCAATCACCTCCTGCTATTTGAAAAAGGGAAAGCTCTCCAATTAAAAGGCAGCACAGGCGATTTTATTCCCTTTGCCTATCGCCCATTCCAGCACAAGAATTTTATATTTTCATCCAATTTCCTGCCCGGCGAAACCAAGGATTTTTACCTTTTTGTAAACCAGGTTGGCCATGTTTTGAATTTGCCCATCGAGATATATCATACCGATGATTTTGACCGGATCAATTCGCGGAATTATTTCACAGATGGGATTACCTATGGAATTTTGCTGTTCATGGCGCTGTTGACCCTGGTGTTCTTTATCAGCACACTGCATACCTTATACCTGTATTATTCACTGTATATTTTTGTTTCCATTGCCTGGTTATTGTCTTACTTCGGGCTGGGTTTTCAATACATATGGCCCAATTACCCCGAGTTCAGTACCATTGGTGCGCCCTGCTTTGCATCACTGAATCTTTTGCTGAATATCCAGATATGTATGGTGCTGTTGAGGGTAAAAGAAAACAGCCGCCGATTGAATATGATCGGTAATGTTATCAAGAGCATCATGTTCATGTTTGCCCTGTTCCCGTTTATTATCAATCTAAACGAACATGGATATGCATTGAATAATGGCTACCTGGTTGCTTTTCTCAGCAGCATCCTGTTGTCGGTATTTTATATAGTTTACATCATTATTCTTTATGCATCGAGCGGTTCTTTCAATGCGCGATTTTATCTTTTGGCAAACGTATTGAAAGTACCCAGTCTTATCAACCTTGCCTTATTCGAATTTGGTGTAACTCCCGGGATACATAACCTGGAAGGTTTTATGCAATCAGGATTGCTGGTAGAAATCGCCATTCTTACTTTTGCCATTTCGAAAAGATATACACTGTTTAAATTCAGGACTTTTCAGCGTGTGATCAAGGCGGAGGAAGATCAGCGACAGAATTTTTCAAAGGAACTGCATGATGGTATTTCCAATTCACTCACCAGCATCAGGTTCCAGCTACAGCATATGATGAGCCAGGTCAGGAATACTGGTTATATAGAAGAAAAATTAAAAGAAGTATGTGATAATATCGGGATGGTGCAGGTGGAAGCAAGAAACATATCGCATAACCTGATGCCCAATTACCTTCGCACTAATTCATTCATAGATATTATCAGGCTATACCTGCAGGGCCTGCAGCTTAATCATGAAGCTTCCAGGCAGGAAGGAAAAAGTCTGCCGCTGTTCCATTTTTCAACCAATAAGGATCATGTGCAGATGCCTGATGATACCAAGCTTCATCTGTTCAGGGTAATGCAGGAAGTGATCAGTAACATCACGAAACATTCAAAGGCAACTGAAGTGGATATCGTCATTACCGTTAAGAAATCGGAGATGATCATCGTTGTATCTGATAACGGTATAGGGTTGAATGTGGAAGAAAAAAAGAATGGTAAAGGAAACGGGCTAAGTAATATTTTTTCGAGGATACAGCTGATCAATGGAAAGGTTGAGTTCATGGATACGATCACACCAAGTGCAATGGCTGCCGGGGAGTACGATGATGAAACGCTGAACAAGGGAACGACCGTGGTGATCAGGGTGCCATTGAAAAGAATATTGCATCCCAAATTTCATATGTACGATTACTGATGAATATTATGAAATGTAAAGTACTGTTGGTCGATGACCACCCGATTGTTAGAAAGGGTATAAGGGATTACCTGATGATGGATTCATTTTTTGATGTTATCGGCGATTTTGCCGATGGTGAATTCCTGCTGCGTCATTCGCTTCCATCGATCCCTGATGTTGCCGTGCTGGATCTTAGTTTACCCGGTGCTATGGATGGCTTCGCGGTAGCTGAGAAGCTGAAGCAGCGTTATCCCGGTTGTAAGCTGGTTGCGTATACCGCGGCACCTAACGTAATGAAGAAATTGCAGGAAGCAGGGTTTGATGCCTATATAGATAAAACAGAAGATCCTGCAAGGCTGGTAGAAGGTGTTCAGCAGGCTTGTGCGGGTAATAAGTTTTTTCCAGCTGAAGAAAAAAGAATACCATCGGTAGAGAACAATACCAATACAAAACCGGAATTCCTCACCACCCGTGAGATCGAGATCATGCGTTTGATTGCGCAGGGTTATACCAATAAAGAAATTAGCCGCGAGTTATTCATCAGTGACCTAACGGTAAAAACGCACAGGAGGAATATTAACCAGAAAACGGGGTCAAAGAATCTGGCGGATTTGATACAGTTTTTGATGAAAAATAATATATAATCAGTGATTAGTGATTAGTGATTAGTGACTAGTGGGAAAACAAATACATAAATATTTTTGTAGTGGTTTCACTAATAAAGCGTCGTTTTTTTCTTTTCCCGGGTGTTTAAAACAGCGAAATAAATTTTGCGGTTGAAATTAATTTCTCATAAAAATTATGAGCGTTTTCCAACCAGGACCATTATTGCTGAAATCAAAGGCTTTTGCTATACAAATTATCAGGTTCTGCGATCTTCTTAACAATGAAAAAAAATTTATCCACGCCAGGCAGTTGTTTAAAAGTGGAACTTCTATAGGGGCCAATATTAGTGAAGCACAACATGCAGAAAGTCTGCCTGATTTTATTCATAAGATGAGGGTTGCATTAAAGGAAGCCTAAGAAACAATTTACTGGCTGGATCTCTGTAAAGAATGTTATCCTTCTTTTTTTGACGCTGTCTTGATTGAAAAATGCCTGGAATTATTGAGGATGCTTAACAAAACTATCTCAACCTCAGTTGCTAAATTAAGGGCAATTAAAAATTAACTGGTATTTGAAACCCAGCCTAAAATTTAGAATTCAATTTTATATCCAAATTCTGTATTCCAACTAATCACTAGTCACTAATCACTAATCACTAGCCAAAAACTTCCCCCTTATCACCTCCTGCACCGGTACATTATTGATCTTGCTTTCCAGCCATGAAAGAATATCCAAATAGGCAAAAGCCCTTGCTTCATGAACATTCATCTCCTGCGCTTTCAACCTATCATATAAAGCTTTGAACTGCTTCTGCAATGTTCTTGGCGATGACCTGAGCGACTGCCTTAGGAATTCGAAAATGTATTCCTCAACAAGACTCAGGTTATCCATTTTCGACATAAAGCGGTAAACCGATTTAGCCAGGTATTCGATCAATTCATAATTCCCCAGCTCATAATGTGCAATAAGATGCAATAACCTGGAATAACATTGCAGGTCGGTCCGCAGGTCAACTTTCCAGTTGATGATCCTGTTGAGGTAATCAATCGTTTTTTCATAATCCCCACTCCCGAAATACAATGAAGCAATTTTGTAATAAAACACCAGCACCCGGTGGCGGTCGAGGTATAAACGATATTCCTTCAGGTTCTCTTCGATCCATGGAACCATTGTAAGTCCTTCACTGAAGGTCCCTTCCATGAAATGCTTGTTGATCTTGGCAATGGTCAAATATATAAATGCCTGGATCCGGTTATTTTCATTTTGTGTTACGATCCGGGATTGCGACAACTCTTCGAACCTTTCCAACAGCTCATTGAATTTGCGGTAATTCTTCAAATCAAAATGAGCTCCCAGGAGATTATGCATTCCCCTTAAATAGCTTCCCGTTTCCACCGTCTTCATATCCTCAATCTTCTCAAACAGATCAACCCATTTCTGCGCATACCGGTAATACACCAAAAAATCCTGGCGGATAAACGAATACCAGCAATAGCTTTGGTACAGGTAAAGCTTCTCGTAAAAGCCTGCCAACTCATGCGCAAAAGGAGGAAGTTTGCTGTTAAAATATGCCGTGAGTTCTTCAGCTTCCTTTTCCGTTCGGGAATGCCCATGCCGGATATACCAGCTATATAGGAGGAGCGACAAATTCGAAAGGGTGGTAATGGTTTTCAGCTTATCCACCACTTCATCGGCTTCCTCGCTGAGCTTTTCGGCCCTGTCTTGCATACTTCGGGTTATATGCAATGCTTCGATCTTCTTTTCAAAAAAGATCGCCTGCATCATATAGGTGAACTGGTTATGGTCACGGGCCAGTTCTTTCAGCCGGTCAAGGGCCCGGAGCGACTGGTGGTAAAGTCCTTTATTATACAATATCCTGGCATGATCCATCTGCTCATGCAGCTGCAGGTCGATATTATCAGTATCCTTCAATATCCTCAGGCTGGCCAGGATATTCCTGTACAGGTGGGCCTTGATATTCGATAACTGCTGTTTCTGGAGGTTCCGGTTCTTTTTCAGCAACAGCGTTTCATCGTACTCCTCCATCTTGTCCAACGCATCGAACAACTGTACGATTTTGAGGTCTTCACCCCCGGAATTCCGGTTCACATATAACTTAAAGTTCCTCTTTTCGGATTTTTCGAGGGACTTTACCAATTGAAACAGGGCGTCAGTAGAGCGGTTGGGCATCGTAATGAAAAATCGTTAAAACCCTTTATGGGGGCGAGTTTAAAGCGAATGTACGGCTTTTTAACACTGTAAATGAAAGAGAATTATGATTTTATAACCGGTTGGGAAGGAGATAATTTCGGTTTCGCAGGCTGCTTTTGGACATATAGGCAAGCAACAACAATTAAGGCAGCCTGCATTTTTTATACGAAAAACCGAAGTATGGCTGATAACAAGATTTTCATCTTTGATACGACGCTCCGTGATGGAGAACAGGTGCCGGGTTGCAAGTTGAATACTAAAGAGAAGATCGAGCTAGCCCTTGAACTGGAAGATTTGGGCGTTGATATCATTGAAGCTGGATTTCCTATTTCCAGTCCCGGTGATTTCAGCTCCGTTGAAGAAATTTCAAAGATCATCCGTAATGCTACCGTTTGTGGCCTTAGCCGTGCGGTGCAGAAAGATATCGAGGTGGCGGCTGATGCCCTCAAGCATGCCCGTCGCCCGCGTATTCATACCGGTATCGGCACTTCTGATTACCATATCAAAAGTAAATTCAATTCTACCCGCGAAGAGATCCTCGAGCGGGCCATCCAGTGTGTGAAATGGGCACGCAACTTCACCGACGATGTGGAGTTTTATGCTGAAGACGCCGGGCGAACCAATAATGAATACCTGGCCCGCGTAATAGAAGCTGTTATCAAAGCCGGTGCTACCACTGTGAACATTCCTGATACTACAGGCTATTGCCTTCCCCACCAGTATGGCGAAAAGATCGCTTTCCTGGTAAACAATGTTTCCAATATTGATAAGGCCGTGATCAGTTGTCATTGTCATAATGACCTGGGTCTTGCAACCGCCAATTCCATTTCAGGGGTAATCAATGGGGCAAGGCAGATCGAATGTACCATCAATGGACTGGGTGAAAGAGCAGGTAATACTTCTTTGGAAGAAGTAGTGATGGTGATCAGGCAGCACCAGCATGAACTGGGTTATTATACCAATGTCAATTCAAAAAAACTGAACCCCATCAGCAAACTGGTAAGCGATACCATGCGCATGCCTGTTCAACCTAATAAAGCCATTGTAGGCACCAACGCTTTCTCTCATTCATCAGGCATTCACCAGGATGGATTTTTGAAAGATGCGCTGACCTACGAGATCATCAATCCTGAAGATGTTGGTGCTGATAGCTCCAAAATCGTGTTAACTGCACGCAGTGGCAGAAGCGCCCTGGCACACAGGTTCCAGAAGCTGGGATTGCAATATACAAGGAACGATATTGATGTATTGTACCAGCAATTCCTTCGCGTTGCCGATTCAAAGAAAGAGGTTCTCGAAGAAGACCTGCAGTTGCTTGCAAGGCAATATGCCAGGGAAACCGCTACAGCCTGATAAAATAATTATAGCGATTGAAAAAGGCTTATGCTTTGGAAACCGCGACCGGTAGATTAAGTAGTTAGAACATTAAAAGTATTTCATTGGGAAAAACATTATTTGATAAGATATGGAACAGCCACGTGGTAAAAACAATACCGGGTGGACCTTCCGTTTTATATATTGATAAGCATTTCATTCATGAAGTGACTTCACCACAGGCCTTCAAAGGAATTGAAGACCGTGGCCTGAAAGTTTTTCGCCCGCAGCAGGTAGTGGCTACGGCAGATCATAATGTGCCTACCATTGAGCAGCATCTTCCTATCAAGGATGAACTGTCGAGAATGCAGGTGCAGAAACTGATCGAGAATTGCAAGAATCATAATATTGAATTGTACGGCCTGGGACATCCATTCCAGGGCATCGTGCATGTAATTGGTCCCGAGTTAGGTATCACGCAGCCCGGTATGACCATCGTATGTGGCGATAGCCATACTTCAACACATGGCGCTTTCGGGTCCATTGCCTTTGGTATAGGAACCAGTGAAGTGGAAATGGTTTTTGCAAGCCAATGCCTTCTTCAATCCAGACCAAAGCAGATGCGCATTAATATTGAAGGAAAACTAAATAAAGGTGTTGTATCAAAAGATATCATCCTATACATCATTTCAAAAATTTCTGCAAGTGGTGCCACCGGTTTCTTTGTTGAATACGCTGGTTCTGCTATCCGCGAATTATCCATGGAGGCAAGGATGACCATCTGCAACATGAGTATCGAGATGGGTGCAAGAGGCGGATTGATCGCTCCTGATGAAATCACTTTCGATTATATGAAAGGAAGACTTTTCGCGCCTGCGCATGAGCAGTGGGAAAAGAAAATGGAAGAGTGGAAGCAATTGTATTCAGATGCTGATGCCACATTCGACCAGGAGATTAATATAAAGGCTGAAGACATTGAACCCATGATCACTTATGGAACCAATCCTGGATTGGGTATTCCTGTAAGGGCAAATATTCCTGATGCAACTGAAGTAATGGATGAAGGAGAAAGAAAGACCATTGCAAAAGCACTTGAATATATGGGATTACAGGGCGGCAGGCAACTGCTTGGAATGCCCGTTCAACATGTATTTATTGGAAGCTGTACCAATTCAAGGATTGAAGACCTGCGCCAGGTGGCAGAGATCATCAAGGGAAAGAAGAAGAATGAAAATGTACATGTAATGATCGTTCCGGGTTCACAGCAGGTTGCCAAGCAGGTGATGGCTGAGGGACTCGACAAGATCTTTACCGAAGCAGGATTTCAGATTCGCCAGCCAGGTTGCAGTGCATGCCTGGGAATGAATGAAGACAAGATCCCTGCAGGAGAATATTGCATCTCTACTTCCAACAGGAATTTTGAAGGAAGGCAGGGTGC
>JAEWIW010000052.1 GCA_023386855.1 Bacteroidota bacterium
GGGTATGCGCCATTTACATCACTGGCAAGCCCACGACCCAGCAATGCATGGTAAAGCCCTGTATAAAACTTCACCCTGTCTTCTTTTCTTCCTCCTTCCACAGCGATCTTTCCCAATGATTCATTCCAGCTTTTGCTGGCAAGTGTTTTTGCCTGGTCAAAATTCATGGTTGCAGCTTCTTCCTGGAGATTCAGCCTTGCATTCTCAATGGAAGTATAGGACAACCCTGCTTTGATGGTAATGGATTCATTTCCCTTTGTGGAAAAACTTAAATACAATCCAGCTCCTTCACCTTCAATTGTTTTTTCATTTGGTGTTATCGCGCTTCCTTTAAAGGTTCCTACTGCAGCGGGCTTTTTATCGATGACTGCAGAAAAATACATGGCCACATCAGCACCGGGCTGGTATTTCTGAACATACTCTGGTAGCGTAATAACATAACCTTCAATCCTGCCATCTTCTGTCATATATACTTTTGCGTCTTTAACCCTTCCGCTTTCTCCCTGCCTGTTACCAATATCAAAAAGAATATGCGATGCATCTCCCTTCGGAAAAGTATAGCGATGAAAAGCCACCCTTGGTGTTGAAGTTAGTTCCGCCCTGATATTGTAATCTTTCAGCATAACGGAATAATAACCTGGCTTTGCAATTTCATCATTGCGATCAAATGCAGAACGGTAACCGGTTTGAGGGAATTCTTTTTTACCGGGAACCGTAACGAGTTTGCCGGTGGTTGGCATGAATACCACACCCCCTACCTGGAACTCATGGAAATTGGGAAAGCCTTCGATCGATGAATCGCGGTAATCATAACCTACCGCTTCCCATCCCCATTTGTTGCCATAATGTCCATTCGTGGAAGGCGCAGGCTTTGCCATACCAAAAGGAACCGAGCCCGGTGTAAAATGAAACCACCTGCAATGCGCTGTACCAATTCTTGGTTCCACTTCATCAGCAGGATTGACCACCTGCTGCGATTGTGCATTTAACAGGAATAAGATTAAAAGATATAACAGTCCGATTTTTTTCATTTGTATCTTATATGATGTGAAAAATTATTTTACAAATGCGCTTACCAGTTTTATAGGGGTATTGCCCGGGTTAACAAAAGTATAGCTTCCTGCAGCAGCAGGTATGATAAAGGTTTCGGCATAATGGAAAACCCTGGTTTCATTACCAGTGATCACCTTCACCGACTTTCCTTCTACCAGCATCATGATATGACATTGATCATTCGTATCAAATGTAGCTTCGCTCAATAATTTAATGCGGTGTATATCATAAAAATGATCTTTATGCGTAGGAAGATGAACAAGTTTATATCGTTCATTTTCTTCCAGTACCACCGGCTTTGAAATGAGCTCTTCTTCCACTTTCCTTCCTTTTCTCGAAAAGTCAAGGTTATTGAAAGCATGTTCTATGTTGATCGGCCTTGGTTTTCCATTAAGATCCGGCCTTAACCAGTCGTACATTTTAAATGTAAATATGTAAGGCGTGGCACTGATCTCCAGTACAAGGTTATTGGTCCCTGAGCTATGCACGGTTCCGTTGGGAATAAGGAACAGGTCATGCTTATGCGATGGAAAAGTTCTTACATAATTTTCAATATCAACAACCTTGCCTTCCTGCTGGCTTTTTTCAAGTTTCTTCTTCAAAACGTTCTTATCAATATCCTCCTGGAAGCCCAGGTAAACTTTTGCATCTTCCCTGCAATCAAGGATATAATAGGTTTCATCCTGCGTCAGGTTTTCACCGAAATGCTCACGGATATAATCCAGTCGTGGATGGCATTGAATGGAAAGATTACCGCCGTCAAAAGTATCGAGGAAATCAAAACGTATGGGGAACTCCTTGCCAAATCGTGATGCATCTTTACCGAGCACCTTTTCATACTGGTACTCCATCAACCAGTCGAAAGAAAGTTCAAGCAGGCTTCCATCTTCTTCAAATACAATACCGTTTTCAGGAACGATCAATTCGAACGACCATGCATAGTTCACCTCTTCCTTATTCAGCGCTGGTATCTTTTCTTTCAACCACTGGCCTCCCCATGCTCCTGCTTCAAACCATGGCCGCGCTCTTATTGTATGCTGAACCATATGCTGAAGTGTTTCCTCAACGTATGCTTTATTCGTCCAGGAAATATCATCTTTCCATTGCCCATCGGCCAGTATTGCAATGCGGTCTTTAATGCTTGATCGATGCGCGTTCAATACTACCCAATCAACAAAATAAAATCTTTTATATAACTGTTGAGGATTGCTGTTGATGCTGCTGCCGATATTATTTACTGCACCTGCGCGCATCCTGTATTGCAATTCATTTTTAGGAAGGTCTACATAAATAACCGGCGCATCCCAATTCACCAATGATGCACCGAGGCCAATGATGATGTTAAGATCAAATTGATCACCTGGCTTCAGTGCTTGCAGTTTATCGTAGCGGATAAAATCTTTTAAATCCAAGGTTGACCTGGTTCCCCAAACGGAACCCTCTTCGCCAAGGAATGGCTTAACCATTTCATGTACGGACTGCTCATCTTTAATGAAGGCAGATGCATGGTACCAGGCCACACTGATATTATGGTTAAGGAAATAAGCATTGCATTGCTCTACTATAATGTCCCAGTCTACACCAACATATCCATCAATGATGACCTGTTTTTTTGAAGCCATCCATGCAGCCAATGAATCATATCCTTTATTGATCTTTCCTGAAACTACAGATTGAAAAGGGTAGATATCATAAACATCCTCATGATGATTAGTTTGTTCCACTTGCTGCGGCATCAATGCCTGCGAGGTTTTACGCCATGAAGATGGTGAAGAATGTTCCTTGCTTAATTGCTCTTTCTTTGCTTTCACCAACGCAGCAGCGCCCATGATGGCGGAAAGTTCCATATTCTCGGAGATCTTTATGCTTACGCGGATACCAGCTGCTTCGAGCTGGTTTATGAGGCTGGGCAGGAACAGTTCAGCTGATTTACTGATACTGCCACCCATAATTAATGCATCGGCATTGAAGCTTTTCAGCCATGGCGAAAGGCATTCCCCAAGTTGTACTCCAAATATCCGGAAGGTTTCAAGCGCTTCCGGCTCCTGCTGACGGGCAAGAGTGGCGATCGACTTAACTCCATCCAAATGCTTACCTGAGAGCTTTTCATACTGGTCAATGATTCCACGGGTGGATATAACATTTTCGGCAATGCCTCCCTGGTAGGGAGTGTTATACAACACACCACCGGAAGGTACGCCTTCGCCCTCTTTCATGATTCGGTGATCTTTAATGAATGTAGCGCCAAAACCCGTTCCAAGCGTAATGGCCAGCAGCCGACCTGGAGAAGATGTATCACCAAACAACGATTCGCCAAGCCCAAAACAGGATGCATCATTTTCAAACACCACGGGTATCGATCCATCCAGTTGCAGGCCCGATCGGATGGCCTGCAGGATATTGAACCCGTAAACCGATTCATATTTATTCAATCCTTCGATCAGTGAGATTCCTTTTTCATAATCAAACGGACCAGGCATGGATACGCCTACTCCACTGATTGCTGCCTGGCTTCCCTGTAGCTTTACCAGTTTTTCTATGGAGCTTTGCATGGCAGAAAGCCATTGACGAAGAATAATATGCACCGCAGCTCCTGCATCTACACTATTCTTGCTCATGGTTTGCTCCAAAACCTGTCCTGTGGATGCATCCACAATCGCTGCGCTGATATGCGAACCGCCAATATCTGCTCCAAGAATCCATTGCTTCATTTGCTTGTTGGTATGTTTGAACATAGTCATGGGTAAAAAAAATTTATTTTGATTTCCTGATATCGATAGAATAGGTGAATTTATCCGACCTGTAATAGCCCAGGTTATACTCAATTGGCCGATCGCCGGGGTCAAAAACGAATCTTTCCCTCACCAGTATGGGATCTTTTGCTCCTATTTTTAATTTCTTTGCAAACTTGCCGGCGAGTTCGGCCCTTATATGTTCATTAGATCGTACTACCACCACTCCATACTTTTGTTCCAGCATGGAATACAAAGGGATCTGGAAATTATCATCCTTACTTACACCGATCCTGGGATGGAAATAACTTTCAAAGAAAACGATGGGCTCATCGCCTGCCCCTTTGAGTTTGCTTAACTTAAGCACTGTTCGTTTTTCCGGAATATTAAAGAAGGCCGCGAGCTTTTTATCGGCAGGAACTTCCTCAACCTTCAATTCAAGATTCTGCACATTAACGCCACTTTCCTTCATCTCCTGGGTAAAACTATACCAGTGATCCAGGCCAGTCTGTAAACTTTTACGCTGTGCCACCTTGGTCCCAACACCTTTCTTTCGTAACAGCAAACCCTCGTATTCCAGCTTATTAGTAGCCTGGCGGATCGTATTCCTCGACACCCCTAAGCGGTTGGCAAGCTCTACTTCCTTGGGTAATAATGCGCCATTCTTGAACTCGGGATTGTCGATCAGTTTCCGCATCAGGCTTTCCACCTGGATATGCAAAGGCAGCTTACTCTTATGATCGATGGCTAATTTCATCTTGTATGTTCAAACATATTAACTTTAAAGGCAATTGGCAAATTAAAATTTGCGCCTAAAAATAACAATATATGCCTTAATGGGGTTAATCACTTAATTGCCTTTTCCAGCCCATTTTTTTTTTAACTTGCTGTGAATTTGAGTATGCTTCCTTTAAGCATCCATCCACTACAAACGCTCCAAATGAAAAAGTTCATTCTTTTCCTTTCATTGTTCATATGCTTTACCGTGGCCGTTTTCAGCCAATCGATCAAATCCCCTGATGGCAAGTTTGAATTGAAATTTGAATTAAAAGACAGTGTTCCTGTTTACCAGCTCCAGTATAATAACAGGCCCGTTATCAATACAAGCCGGCTTGGGTTAACACTGGCCGACCAGCCTTCATTTGTATCAGGATTTACTTTGGCTGATCAAAAAACATCAACCTTCAACGAAACATGGCGCCCGGTGATGGGTGAAGTGAAGAATATTGTCAATCATTACAATGAGTTGTTGGTAACCCTTGATCAACCTGCGCATCAACGCAATCTGCTCATTCGCTTCCGTTTGTTCAACGACGGGTTGGGATTCCGCTATGAATTCCCGCAACAAAAGAACCTGAATTATTTTATCATCAGGGAAGAAGAATCACAGTTCGCGTTGAATGGAGATCATAAAGCATGGTGGATCGCTGGTGATTATGACACTGAAGAATACAGTTATACAACATCGACGTTGTCCCAAATTCCATCCTTGTTCGATAAAAGTTATGATGGCAATGCATCACAGACCATTATACCGATGGGACTTCAAACACCGCTGATGATGAAGTCGGCCGATGGTTTATACATCAACATACATGAAGCTGCCCTGGTAGGTTATGCAGGAATGAATGTTGACCTGGATCCTTCTAAATTCATTTTAAAAACGCATCTTACACCTGATGCACTGGGAAATAAAGGTTACATACAAACACCTTTCCATACTCCCTGGCGTACTATAGTGGTTTCACCAAATGCAGAAGGTATACTAGCTTCAAAGCTGATCCTAAACCTTAATGAACCAACAAAATATGACAATACCGAATGGATTCACCCGGTAAAATATGTTGGCGTATGGTGGCAGATGTTTGTACCCGGCCAGGGTTCATGGAATTATGCCGATACCAATAATGTTCATCTTGGCATTACAGATTATTCAAAGCTTACACCGAATAAAACACATGCAGCCAATAATGAAAATGTGAAGAAGTATATCGACTTTGCAGCAAAGCATGGCTTCCAGGGTGTGCTGGTAGAAGGATGGAATGAAGGTTGGGAAGACTGGTTCGGCCATTCGAAAGAATTCGTTTTTGATTTTGTAACGCCCTACCCTGATTTCGATGTGAAAATGCTTACTGATTATGCAAAGGATAAAGGAGTGCGGCTGATCATGCACCATGAAACATCTTCTTCTGCAACAAACTATGAACGCTGGATGGACACTGCTTTCCGCTTCATGGTAAACCATGGATATGATGCAGTGAAAACAGGATATGTAGGTAACATTATCCCGCGAGGAGAACATCACTATAGCCAGTGGATGATCAATCATTATAACCGTGTAATCCAAAAAGCGGCTACCTATAAGATCATGGTAAACTCGCATGAATCTGTACATCCTACCGGGCTTAACCGTACTTACCCCAACTCCATTGCAGCAGAAGCAGCCAGGGGTACTGAATTTGAAACCTTTGGTGGCAATAACCCGGAACACACTACCATCCTGCCTTTTACAAGGCTGATGGGAGGACCTATGGATTACACTCCAGGTATTTTCCAGACCCGCCTGGATTATTATCAAAAAGGCGATACACGATATGTGAAAACAACCCTGACCAAGCAGCTTGCATTGTATGTAACCATGTACAGCCCGTTGCAAATGGCTGCCGACCTGCCAGAAAACTATGAGCGATTTCCAGAACCTTTCCAGTTCATTAAAGATGTTGCGGTTGACTGGGATGATACAAAAATATTATCGGCCGAACCTGGCGATTACATAACCATTGCACGCAAGGCAAAAGGGAAGGAGGAATGGTTCGTTGGAGGCATCACAGATGAAAACCCCAGAACCACTACATTAAGTTTCAGCTTCCTTGATTCACCCGACTATTATGTTGCTACTATTTATGAGGATGGCAAGGATGCCCATTATATCAAGAACCCGCAGAGCTATCATATCTATAAAGTGCTCGTCAATAATAAATCCAAACTTGACCAGGAAATGGCTGCGAGTGGTGGCTTTGCGATCAGTTTAAAGAAAGCATCAAAAGAAGACATCAAAAAGTATAAGCGACTGAAATAACAACGGTTTTATTTCTTTGTAGGTGTTCATGCTTACTCTTCATTGGTTACATTTGGAGTAACCAACGATTGCTTAGCCCTATGTACCATCTACTGCCGAATGACATTAATAATGATAGAATACTCAGGGAACAGGTCATAGAAAAGATCCGTTCCCTGAATTTAATTGAAGATGAACTGTCATCCGTTATCATCATCCATGATATCAGGGATGCTTCTGTTGTGTATATGTCGAAGAACGGCTTAAAGCACCTGGGCATGACCCTTGAGGCCTTGAGAGAAATGGCCACCGAATATTATCAACGCTTCTTTAATAGTGAAGATGCCAAGGATTATGTGCCCAAGATCCTGGGCCTGCTGGAAAGAAACAATAACGAAGAAATGGTTTCTTATTTCCAGCAGGTACGCAAAGCCGAGGATGCGCCATGGGCCTGGTATGCCAGCTGCACCAGGATATTTTTTCGCGGTCATAATGGCAAACCTTTGCTCACCCTTACCAGTTCAATTCCCATAGATCCACAGCATTTCTTTAATAGTAAAGTTGAAAGACTTTTACAGGAAAACAGTTTTTTACAGGAGAACAAACGTGCTTTCCTTTCGCTCACAAACAGGGAAAGAGAAATCCTTAAGATGTTGGCCACTGGCGCCAGCTCTCTTGATATAGCACAGAAATTATTTATTTCAGAAGCCACTGTAAACACACACAGGAGGAACCTGCGAAATAAACTGAATGCAGAAACACCGTATGATATCATTCGTTTTGCACAGGCGTTCGATTTGATTTAAATTTAGTCCACTCATTGTACCACTAACGATTGCTGTACCAGCAAATACTGGTAGGCTTATAAAAAACTGATTATGTCAAACTCCCGTCGCTCCTTCCTCCATAAGCTTGGGGGTATCCCGCTCGCCTTCCAGGCCGGCGACATTGCCAACATGTTCAATAAAGAAGAAATAACCTTAGCCGGCACAAAGGTGCAGGGCCTCACCGATAAGCAGGTGGCACAGGATGAAGATTACTGGTCGGTGATCCAGCAGGCTTATACCGTTGACCCCAATATTATTAACCTGAATAATGGTGGGGTGAGCCCATCACCAAGAATGGTACAGGAAGCCGTTGAGCGTTATAATACGCTAACCAACCAGGGCCCTTCATATTACATGTGGCGAATCATCGACCAGGGAAGGGAACCACTCCGTAATAAACTGGCGCAACTGGCAGGCTGTGATCCCAATGAAATTGCCATCAACCGCAATTCAACAGAAGCCTTGAATACCGTGATCTATGGATTGAACTTTAATCGTGGCGATGAGATCATTGGAACCAAACAGGACTACCCCAACATGATCAATGCCTGGAAACAGCGACAGGAACGTGATGGCATAACCTACAAACAGATCAGTTTTGATTTCCCTATCGAAGATGATGATACCATTGTGAAAGCATTTGAAAAAGCGATCACTCCTAAAACAAAACTGTTGCATATCACCCATATGATCAACTGGGTTGGACAAATCATGCCGGTGCGAAAGATCGCTGATATGGCACATGCAAAAGGAATACAGGTGCTTGTAGATGGTGCGCATAGTTTTGGACTGCTCGATTTCAACATACCAGATCTTCATGCAGATTATTTCGGGACCAGCCTGCACAAGTTTCTCAGCGCTCCCATTGGCAGCGGGTTATTATGGATTAAGAAAGATAATATCGAAAAAGTATGGCCCCTGGTATGCAATGATGCTCCCCATAGTGGTGATATCAGGAAGTTCGAAAGCCTTGGTACGCGCAGCTTTCCCATTGAACAGGGAATCGGCGAAGCCGTAAACTTTCACAATTCAATTGGAAAAAAACGCAAGGAGGAAAGGATACGCTACCTTAAAAACTACTGGGCATTAAGCGCGAAAGAAATACCAGGCGTTACTATTCATACCTCGTTAAAAGATCCATATTCCTGTGCTATTTGTGGATTCAGCATAAAGGGTAAAACACCGCAGCAGGTCGATAGCGAACTATTCAACAAATACAAGATTCATACTGTTGGCATTAGTTGGGAAAACATCAACTGCGTTCGGGTTACACCCCATGTATATACCAAACCCCTTGACCTGGATAAGCTTGTCCAGGCTATCAGGCAACTGGCAGTATAAATAACTTGGCCAGGTGATATAAATATGGCCGGGTTAGTTCATTTTTTCGCAAGTACTGCCTTACAAAAAATTTTACTTTTGATTTATGCGATCATAAATAATTGCCTGCCTTGATTGGATTGCGAATTCATTGGAAGGATTCAATATTTTAAGCATCACTTTATGCTTAGAACGGGGCAGGCGATAATTCCATGCAAGCTCATACCTGCGGGTAGTATAGCTTACAGGCAATTCAATCTTTTCCGCAAGCCTATCATCAATATATAATTCAGCCTGGAAAACATAATCCGACTGGCTACCCCATTGCGATGCATCTCCTTTCAACACAAAACCTGTTCCTTCAAATTCAAAACCCAGCGAATCTTTTTTATTATTCCATTCCACGTTCACCATTCCTGTCGGACGCAGACCCTCGAAGCTTTGTTCCAATTTAACCGGCCTTGGTTCCTGTCTTCTTACCAGTATCCTGACGCCATCAATCCTTCCTCCAATCTCTTCGATATTCTTTAACGCATGACTCAACCCGATTTCATAAACATCATTGAGCGACATGGTGGTATATTTAAAATCGATCGACTCCGCTTCCTGCAGCCCCTGTTTCCATTTGGAGGGAATATTGTCATATCCCAAAACAGTTCCCAATACTCCACCAGCCGTGGAAGGGTTACAATCGGCATCCTGCCCGCATCTTGTAGCAATATCAAGTGTTTTTTCAAAGTCACCGTTTCCATATAACAATCCAATCACTACGTAGGCCGCGTTCACTTTTGCATCAATATTAAAAGGAACATATACACCTTCGGGACAACCAATATCATCGGACCATTTTTTCTGTACTTCAAACCAGGTTTGTTTCCAATCGGCAGGATATTGTTTATGCCAACCGATCACATCATTGATACATTTAAAAAAATCGCTTTCTGACGGGATGGTTTTAAGCGCATTCGACACGATGGTATTGATATCCTTTTCAACAAAAGCAAGAGAATACATGGCACCAACAAAAACGCCGCCATACCAGCCATCACCATAATTCATGATATGGCCGATCCTGTCACTGATCACTGATGCTGTATTGGGCATACCCGGGCTCATAAGGCCTGCAAAATCAGCTTCGATCTGGTAATCGATGCAATCAGCATGAGGGTTGTTATGCCAATGCCCCGATGCCGGCGCCTTGATGCCATGAAGAATATTGTACCTGCCGGCCTGGTTGGCATGCCATAGCATATAACCCGCATGAGCATACGCATTTGCAAAGGAATCCACCGGCGCATACAGGCCGTATTTTTCAAATACATCCACGAAAGTCAGGTCCATATACAGGTCATCATAAAGCCCCGGGTTGTTGATCATGGTCTCCTTAAGATATCCATCGTACCAAATCATTGGCTGGTAATCATTGATGAGGGTGCCATTGAAACGGAACTCGTAAGGCCCCCCGAAAGTGACACCGATAGTTTGCCCGGCCCATCCACCCTTGACCTTATTTAAAAGTTCACTGCGCTGGAACCTTACGAGCTGGCTATGCAGGTCCTGGCGAATGGCAAGGAAAAACAATAGGGTAAACAGGTATCGCTTCATAATGGAAAGGTTCTGTTGATGATATATTTGACTGCAGGCAGACAAATGAAGGGTTAATATCGGAAAATCCCTGATTAAATTTGCATCGAACCTTATGATGGCTTCATCAAAGCCTGTACATTTTACCCGTATACCTGATATATGCTAGCTTTGATCAGCCCACGGATTGATTTTACCCCATCCTAGCATGATTATTATTAGGTTGATGAGGTTCACTCTTGACTAACTTTGCGCAAAATTTCATTCGAATCCCATGTCAAAGACAATATTCATTGCAACTACAGAACCTTATAGCGGAAAATCATTGATCGCACTCGGCGTTATGAACATGCTGCTGGGTAAGGCCAGGAAGGTTGGATTCTTCAAGCCCATCATCAATGAAGACCCCAAAGAAAGAAAGGATGTTGATATCGAAACCGTGATCAATTTCTTCGGCATCACCATTCCATACGAAGATACTTTTGCCTTCACCAGGCAGCAGGCAATGCGTATCATGCAAACAGAATCGCGCAGCGAACTGATCGAGACAGTGATAAGAAAGGTGAAGAAGCTGGAAGAAACTTTTGATTATACCGTAATTGAAGGAAGTGATTTTGTTGGTGAAGGAACAGCTTTCGAGTTTGAAACGAATATTACCATCGCCAAGAATCTGAATGCCCCTGCGATCGTAGTGATTACAGGTGAAAACAAATCTACTGCACAGATCGTTTCTACCGTTCATGCCGTAACCAGGAGCTTTAAATCGCGAGATGTTGAAGTGGTTGCAGTTGTAGTCAATAAAGTGAAGAAGGAAGCAGTTGATGATGTGCAGGAACTGTTATCGACACAATTGAATAACGACATTATTCTTTCCGTTATTCCACAGAACAAGGATCTTGAAAGTCCCACCATGCGCGAGATCTTCGAGAAACTCGGCGGAAAGCTGCTTATTGGTGAACAACTATTAAGTAACCAGGTCGATAACTTCATTACCGGCGCTATGCAGGTACCGGGCTTCCTGAACCATGTATCTGAAAACGTGGTGATCGTTACACCGGGCGACCGTGGGGATATCATCATTGCTTCTTTACAGGCGAATATGTCGGCCAACTATCCAAAAGTTGCCGGTATAGTATTGAGCGCAGGTATTGAGCCTGAAGAACCTGTACTTCGACTGATCAATGGACTTCAAACCGTAGTGCCCATCATCATGGTACCTCACGGAACATTCAGGACCACAACCCTGATGGGATCCATTAATGCAAGGATCACTTCTGATAACCAGAAAAAGATACAGCTTGCACTCAGCACTTTCGAAAAATACGTGGATGTGGCATCGCTCGATGAAAAGATCATCACCTTTAAATCGGATGTGATCACTTCACATATGTTCCAGTACCAACTGGCCAAAAGAGCCAAGAGTTCCATCAAACATATCGTATTGCCCGAAGGCAATGACGATCGGATACTCACAGCAGCCGCGCGACTGATCAAGGAAGAGATCGTTGAACTTACCATTCTTGGCGATCCCAATGAAGTAATCGCTTCTATCAAGCGCCTTGGATTGAATATGGATATGCAAAGGGTAAGGATCATTGATCCTGTACATTCTGAACACTTCGACGATTACGTGGAAACATTGTATGAATTAAGGAAGAACAAGAACGTTACCCATCAAATGGCCCATGACCTGATGACCGATGTTTCCTATTTCGGAACCATGATGGTGTATAAGGGTCATGCCGATGGAATGGTATCGGGTGCAGTGCATACCACGCAGCATACCATCAGGCCTGCACTGCAGTTTGTTAAAACAAAGCCAGGGATATCAACGGTTTCATCTGTTTTCTTTATGTGTCTTCCCGACAGGGTTTCAGTGTTTGGCGACTGTGCCGTAAACCCTGACCCAACAGCAGAACAGCTGGCCGAGATCGCTATTTCTTCCGCGGAAAGCAGCATGGCTTTTGGCATTGAACCACGTATCGCTATGCTTTCTTACTCTTCCGGTACTTCAGGAGAAGGTGCTGATGTAGAAAAAGTAAGGCAGGCTACCGCCATTGTAAAACAAAAGCGCCCCGATCTTAAAGTGGAAGGACCAATCCAGTACGATGCTGCCGTTGACCTGGTGGTGGGTAAACAGAAAATGCCTAATTCAGAAGTGGCCGGACAGGCTAGCGTGCTGATCTTCCCCGACCTGAATACAGGCAATAACACCTATAAAGCCGTTCAGCGGGAAACAGGCGCATTGGCCATTGGCCCAATGTTGCAGGGATTGAATAAACCCATCAATGATCTCAGCCGTGGCTGTACCGTTGATGATATTTTCAATACCGTGATCATCACTGCCATCCAGGCCCAGGAAAAATAATTATTGAAAAACCAGCAGGATGCCAGGGCGCTTCTTATGCCCGGGCACCCTGTTCTCAAAAAACATGTCATGAACATATTTGTGATCAATACCGGGAGCAGTTCCATCAAATACCAGCTCTTTCGTATGCCTGATGAAAAACCAGTTTGCACAGGCCTTGTGGAACGGATCGGGCTTGAAGATTCTATCATCACGCATAAGACCTTTATTGGAGAAGAAGTTAAGGTGATCAAGGAAACTGTTCAGCTTCCAGATCATGAGGCAGGCCTGCATGAAGTAACCCGGTTATTGACCGACCCGCATTTCGGTGTCATCCGTGACCCGGGTGAAATTGTTGCCGTAGGCCATCGTGTTGTGCATGGTGGAGAAAGCTTTGCAGCTACAACGATCATTACCAGCGAAGTGAAAGACAAGATCAGGGAATTGTTCTCCCTTGCACCGCTTCATAACCCGGCCAACTATACTGGCATACAGGTAGCGGAAAAGATCTTTAAACATGCCAGGCAGGTGGCAGTATTTGATACAGCCTTTCACCAGACCATGCCACCGGTTGCATACCGATATGCCATTCCCAATTCATTTTATAATGAAGAAAAGATCCGGGCCTATGGATTCCATGGCACTTCGCATAAATATGTAAGTGAGAAAGGAGCTGAATGGCTTGGCAAAACCCAAAGCAAAATCATCACGATTCACCTTGGAAATGGCTGCAGTATGTCGGCAGTTTTGGATGGAAAGTCAATCGACACTTCAATGGGTTTTGGCCCTGTGAGCGGGTTGATCATGGGAACAAGATCGGGGGATATTGACGCATCGGTGATTTTTCACCTCATTGATCAACTGGGTTATCTACCTGCACAGGTCAATAACCTGCTGAATAAAAACAGTGGAATGCTCGGGCTAACAGGATTTAGCGACATGCGCGATATCACCAAGGCCATCGAATCGGGCGATGATAATGCAAAGCTTGCGTACGAGCTCTATGCTTACAGGATAAAGAAATATATCGGTTCCTATGCTGCAGTATTGAATGGACTGGATGCAATCATCTTTACTGCGGGAGTTGGGGAAAATGATGTGATGATAAGAGAAAAGATCTGCACTAACATGGAGTTCCTGGGCATACATCTCGATGCGGAGAAAAACAACGTTCGCTTTTCATCCATTCGTGAGATCAATACAGATAATTCACCGGTGAAAGTGCTGGTTATCCCTACCAATGAAGAGCTCGAGATCGTAAAGCAGTGCTATAATTTATTATCAAAATAGGACCGGGGACCGGGTACCCGATCGGCCGTCCCAAGGGCCGCAGGTCCGTGGTACGGCCAAGGAAAACCTTGAATGCGACCGAGGACCGGGTGCTTGATCGGCCGTCCCAAGGGCCGCAGGTCCGTGGTACGGCCCAGGACAACCTTGAATGGGACCAGGAACCGGGTGCCCAATCTCTACAAAACAAATACCCCGGGAGTCATCCTGCTTAAGCATTGAATTCCCGGGGTACTATCTAATTGGACTTCTACCAATCTATTGAACTTCTACCTGGCCTCTTATCTCACCAGCCTGGTGATCGGGAGTATGGATGTTGAAATACCATTTACCTCCCAATAATTCAGTTTCCTGGGCATCAGTAAGCGTTGCGGTTCCGCTATGGGTGCCG
>JAEWIW010000072.1 GCA_023386855.1 Bacteroidota bacterium
GGTATGTACAATACATTACTGGAAGGAAATGATCCTGCTATCGTAGTGGAATCGCTCAATGGATACAGGCTGAAAGAGAAATTACCCGATGACCTGCTGGGATATCGTGTTGCACTGGGTATGCCAGAAGTGATCAGGGAAGGAAATGATATCACTATTGTTTCTTATGGGTCCACGTTACGTATCGTCGAAGAAGCAGCTGCACGGCTGCAGGCACAAAATATCAGCTGCGAGGTCATTGATGTGCAAACCCTGCTTCCTTTTGACAGGGAACACCGCATCCTGGAATCTTTAAAAAAGACCAGCAGGATTTTGTTTGTCGATGAGGATGTACCCGGAGGGGCTACAGCCTATATGTACAATATCGTAATGGAAAAGCAGGGTGGTTATAAATGGCTGGATGCCACGCCACGTACGCTTTCTGCCAAAGCACACCGCCCTGCCTATGGTAGTGACGGGGATTATTTCAGTAAGCCGAACGCGGAAGAGATCATGGAAACGGTTAAAAAGATCGTTGCAGAATAATATCAAATTTTTGCCTTGTTAAGTTCAAAAGAAAAACGATTCCTGAAGTATTGGGAAGAACAGCGCAGCGGAGGTAAAACCTCCTATATCATCATGCTTACCGTGGTGGGAACATTTATAGGAACGCTGATGATCTCGGTATTTCTTTTCCTGTTTTTTCATTATACCCTGTCAATAGAATTTTTACTGGTAATAGCTTCTGCGCTGGTATTCAGCCTGGTGATCAGCTGGATCAGCTGGAACAGGAATGAAAAGAAATACCAGGAGATGCTGTTAAGAAGCTGATACGATCAATGAAAGGAAATACTCTTTGATGCATTTGGAAAGCAGGTCACATCGATGACAATAAAAAAAGCTCCCCATAAAGAGGAGCTTTTTCAGTTTTATAAAAGAATGTCAGGCAAGGTTATGAAACACTTTCTGCACATCGTCATCCTGTTCTAATTTGTCTACCAGTTTCAATACTTCCTGTGCCTGGTCTTCGGGCAGGTCAACAGTAGTGGAAGGGATCCATTCCACTTCAGCAGTCAATGGGTTTAGTCCTTTTTCTTCCAGTGCTTTCTGCATATTACCAAAATCGGTAAAACCGCAACGAAGTGTCAGTACGGTTTCATCATTCTCACCAGTTCCTTCTCCCATTTCTTCCAGTCCTGAATCGATCAGTTCCAGTTCAAGTTCCTCAGCATTGATGCCTTCGGGTTTCAGTTTAAACACGCCCATCTTTTTAAACTGGAAGCTTACACTTCCGCTTGTACCAAGGTTCCCATTTCCCTTATTAAAAATGGAACGCAGGTTGGCAACTGTACGGGTATTATTGTCGGTAGCGGTTTCTACCAGGATGGCAACCCCGTGAGGAGCATATCCTTCATACAATACTTCTTCGTAGTTGTCCATTTCCTTACCCTGTGCTCTTTTGATAGCGGCTTCCACGCGATCTTTGGGCATGTTCACTGCCTTGGCATTCTGGAAGCACCTGCGAAGCGCCGGGTTGGTAGCTGGGTCGGGCCCACCGGCTTTTACTGCAATAGCGATCTCCTTTCCAATACGTGTAAACTGTTTTGCCATCCTGTCCCAACGGGCAAACATGGTGGCTTTACGAACTTCAAATATTCGACCCATATAAATTGATTGAGATTTTCGTTAGTCTTTCAGCCTTGGCCAAAAGCCGTGCAAAGGTAGAAAATTGCAGTAGAATCCAGTCAAAAAATGCAAACCCTATATTTCAGATACTCTTGCCTGGTAAAACAGGACAGGGCGTTGGGGCTGCTTTTGCGCCATCCAGAACTGGTTGAGTTCATTGATGCTTACATCCATTATGGACAATGACATTTCAAATTCTTTTTCACCCGACTTCCATTGCAGGAAAGGTTTGCGATCAAAATGATCGCAGATGAGTTCCGTTAGTTCAATGATAGATTCCGGGTTATCATCTTTGGCCATCACATAAAAACTAAAGGCATAGGCTGCTTTACCGGTGGTGGGGGCAGCCTGGTAATTGCGGTGATGGGTATCGAAACCAAACCTTAATAAGGAAATGCTGATGCTGCTATTTTTTGATTTCTTTTTTTCCGGCCCGATGATAACCGCTATTTTTTTTGACTTGTAAGTGGCCTGTAAATAATCTTTCAGTTCATCACCCATTTTGCGGAAGATCTCTAATAACATAGCCAGTGGTTTGATCATGAAGTTACGGTGAATAACATAAAAAAGCCGCCTTTAAGGGGCGGCTTTTCAGCAATTTAATCAGGTTGGTCAACCAGGCTTTATAACCCGTCGTTGGCCTCACCGTTATTGTTCAGCTTACTGTTTTTGCGGCTGTACAGGAAGTACACCAGCAACCCGATGCCCATCCAGATGAATGCTACTTTTAAGGTTTGTGCATCAAGCGCCACGATCATACCCGCGCAAACCAGTACACCCAGGATAGGAACCAATGGAACCAGCGGTGTTTTGAATGGACGCTCACGGTTAGGTTCCCTTCTTCTCAGGATCCAAACACCAGCACTCACCAGTACAAAGGCGAAGAGTGTTCCAAAAGAGGTAAGGTCACCCGCAACATTACCCGGTACAAAAGCTGCAAACAATCCTACAAAAACAAAGAGGATCCAGTTGGCTTTAAACGGGGTTTTATATTTAGGATGAAGTTCTCCAAAAGCTTTAGGGATAAGGCCGTCATTACTCATGGTATAGAAGATACGGCTTTGTCCCATCAGCATCACAAGGATAACCGAAGAAAAACCTGCAAGGATAGCAACTGTTACCGCAGTGCCGAGCCATCCGTAACCGGTCATATAAGTCTGGATAGCGTAAGCAACGGAGGCTTCACGACCAGCAGTCTTGAATTCCTGGTAATTGGCTACACCAGTAAGTACATGTCCGAAAAGAATATAAAGGATGGTACATACTACCAGTGAACCGAGGATACCGATAGGCATATCCCTTTTAGGATTCTTGGCTTCCTGTGCGGCAGTACTCACTGCGTCAAAACCAATGAAGGCAAAGAACACAATGGCGGCACCGCCAAGAACACCACCCCATCCATGTTTGAACACACCATCATGGCCAGGAGTGCCGGCAGGAATCATATATGGTGTATGATTGGAAGGATTGATGAACTGCCATCCGATAACAATGAATAGGATTACAATGGCTACTTTGACAATTACAATAACAGCGTTTACCATGGCTGATTCCTGGGTTCCCCTGATCAGGAGCATGGTCAATAGCAGCAGGATCACCAATGCAGGAGCATTGAGAATTCCAGAATTCACCTGTACCAGGCTGGTAAGATCTGCAGGTAATGCATTGTACTGTGCTTCGGTCAGCAGAAGAGGATCCGTTTTAACAACGGCAGCAAGGTCGGGAGCACCTGCAAGAACTTTTGAAATGTTGGCATCACCTATAACACGATGAATGGATTCAAAAGGAGAATGGCACCATTCATATGGTATTGCCCCTCCAAGCAAATTATTTAAGTATTCACTCCATGCGATAGATACTGTAGCTGCACCAAGTGCATATTCCATAATCAAAGCCCATCCTATGATCCAGGCGATCAGTTCACCCATGGTAACATATGAATAAGCGTAAGCGCTTCCCGCAATGGGGATCATGGCTGCAAATTCCGCGTAACATAAACCTGCGAATGCACATCCGATTGCGGCAACGATAAATGAAATGGTCACTGCCGGTCCGGCTGCTTCTGCAGAAGCTGCAGCGGTTCTTACAAACAAACCGGCGCCGATGATGGCGCCGATGCCCAGTGCAACAAGGTTTGCTGCCCCGAGGGTTCTTTTAAGTCCTTTTTCTGAATCAGAAGCTTGTGCCAATAAATGAGAGAGAGACTTTTTGCGATGCAAACTCATACAGTTAATTCAGGATTTAATATGAATGAAGTTTATAGAATGCGGAAAGATAAAGGATTTTCAATAAAACCAAATAATCTTGTTAATTCATAACCTGCGCACTTGCTGGGCTTTTGTTCACACTCGGGATTATGTTTTAAATATTATATTGCAGCTTTTTAAAAAACCGCGATCCCTTTCGGGCAGCTATCTAAAACCCTCATTTTGAAAAATAACAGGCTTACAATTTATATCCTGGTGGCCATGGCACTTGGCATTATTACCGGGTATATAGTTCATAAAAATGCCGACAGCGATACCATTGCCAGTTTTTCAACCAATATAAAATTGCTCACCACCATCTTTCTCCGGCTGGTGATGATGATCATTGCTCCACTGGTATTTTCCACGCTGGTGGTGGGTATCGCCAAGCTGGGAGATATGAAATCCGTAGGAAGGGTAGGAGGCAAAGCCCTGTTATGGTTTGTAAGCGCATCACTGGTGAGCCTGCTACTCGGAATGTTGCTCGTGAATTTTTTTCAGCCTGGCGCAGCCATCGACCTCAGCAATGCTGACACAGCCGGTGCACAGGACCTGATTGGTAAGACCCAGGAGTTCTCCATGATCAAATTTGTTGAACACGTTTTCCCAAGAAGTGTGATCGAGGCCATGTCAACCAACGAGATCCTGCAGATCGTGGTCTTCAGTATATTCTTCGGTATTGCCATGACTTCCATTGGCGATTATGCAAAGCCTGTTTTGAAAGCGCTTGATGCAGTATCACATATCATCCTGAAAATGGTAGGCTACGTGATGAACTTCGCGCCACTGGGTGTGTTTGGCGCTATCGCCGCGGTAATTGCAGTGAAAGGCCTTGAAGTATTTAAGTTCTATGGATTATACCTTTTCTATTTTCTTATAGGAATACTTTTATTGTGGGCTGTACTACTTGCCGTAGGGTTCCTTATCCTGCGCAACCGGGTGCCAACCCTGGTCAGGAGGATCGCCCAGCCCCTGCTGATCGCTTTCAGTACCACTAGTAGTGAAGCCGTATTCCCTAAACTGACCGAAGAGCTGGAAAGATTTGGATGTAAAGACAAGATCGTATCCTTCATTCTTCCCCTGGGTTATTCCTTTAACCTCGATGGAAGCATGATGTACATGACTTTTGCCAGCCTGGCCATTGCACAGGCATATGGTATTCATATTGATATTGGAACGCAGTTAACCATGTTACTGGTGCTGATGCTGACCAGCAAGGGCGTGGCAGGCGTTCCCCGTGCATCACTTGTGGTGGTTACAGCCACCTGTGCCATGTTCAATATCCCACCCGAAGGCATCGCGCTGATCCTGCCTATCGACCATTTCTGTGATATGTTCAGGAGTATGACCAATGTTCTTGGTAATGCACTGGCCACTTCCGTAGTGAGTAAATGGGAAGGTGAACTGGCCGACTAGGGAACAGGATTTGAATGAACCGAAAGAGAACCTAAATTGACAACCTTTTATCATCATTATGCTTGAATTATTAGCTATTACCTGGAAAGATTTGCTGAACCCGGAATTCTATATCCAGAACGGGGGATTATGGATCGTGCTATTTATTGTATTTGCAGAAACAGGACTTTTTGCCGGCTTCTTTCTTCCGGGCGACAGCCTGCTGTTTGTTGCCGGGATCTATAGCAACGAA
>JAEWIW010000075.1 GCA_023386855.1 Bacteroidota bacterium
GCATTGGACTGGTCATTATAGTCTGATGGAATAGTAAATTCAACAGGTTTCCAATTTTCCAAAAACAATCCCATTGTTTTTTCTACTGCAGGATCTACAGGTGTTTTCAAAGTATCACTTCCACCACCATTACTAATATCGGGAACCGGGTCTTTCGAGCATGATGAAAGGGTTATTAACAAATTCAGGAAAATGCAGGAAAAGAAGAATGATTTTTTCATACGAAAAACTTTAGATGAATTACTGTTTTATCCTATTCTTCCTGCCATCATAATTGATGGTAATGCCCCTTGCATCGGGATTAAATTGGTGCGGTTTATCCTTGGCCATCCAAATGATTTCAAACACTCTTTCCTGAAGCATACCATCAAAATTTCCCTTTCTTTCTCCAATAGTAAAGGCTTTTGTGGCCTCATCATAATCCATTTGAATAGTGGAGAATTTTCCTTTCTCATAATTATAATTGGTGCCTTCATCTTCATACAGTGTAAAGCTTGCATTTGACCCGGTATAAACAAAAAGACGGATGGTATCCTCAGGCTTTTCGGTGGTGTACTGAAGTTCTGGTCCAACAGGTATGATGGAGCCCTGTTTTACAAAAATTGGCATGCGTTCATATGGCGCCGCTGCATTGATGCTTTGACCTCCTTCAAAATATTTACCGCTATACAGGTCATACCACCCTGTTCCTTTTGGAAGGTAAACCTTGCGTTCGCGCAACTGGTAAGCATAAACAGGATTGATCATCAATGATGGTCCAAACATATACTGGTCGCTTATTTCATTCACTGCATCATCTTTACCAAAATCCATCACCAGTCCTCTCATGATGGTATAATCATCATAGTATGCTTTACCAGCAAGTGAATAGATATAAGGCAGCAGCCGGTAGCGAAGCCTGTCGTAATACAAGGCAGTTTTATAAGCTGGATGATCATCGGGAGCTACATTATAAATTTCACGGTAAGGGAATTGTCCATGCACCCTGAACAATGGAACGAATGCACCAAACTGGTACCATCTTGTCATTTGTTCGCGCCATTCATCAAGATCTTTATCATTGGGATGTTCATACCTGCCTTCCACTGCAAAACCTCCAATATCCATAGTCCAGTAAGGAAGTCCTGACATGGAAAAATTGATGCCTGCAGGTATCTGCGCTTTCATATCATGCCACCTGGAAGCGATGTCGCCGCTCCATGTTGCCGCAGCATAGCGCTGCAACCCTCCGAATGCGGAACGGGTAAGAATGAATACTCTTTTACCAGGATCTTCTGCACGCTGGCCTTCATAAATACCTTTTGCATTCACGAGTGGGTATGCATTGAGCACCTGTGCTGAGGGACCAGCAGCAGTTGGTGTCATCTGGTACTTTCTTTTTCCAGGGTCAACATTGGAAAGTATATCCGGTTCACTTGCATCCATCCACCAGGCATCTACCCCTTTTGAATAAATCTTCTTACTGATCAGGTCCCAGAATCCTTTCTGCGCTTTTTCATTGAACGCATCGTAAAAAGTGGAAACATATCCCTGTGCAATCCAGTCGCGCTGCCTGTCCGCAACATTTCTTTTATAGAGCCACCCCTTCTGGTTAAAATCTTTATAAGCTGGTATGCCCTCATAAAATTTCGGCCATACGGAGATCATGAAATGGGTGTTATATTTTTCATGCAATAGTTTTATCATGCTATCGGGTTTCGCAAAACGTGAGGGGTCGAACTCCTGGCTTCCCCACTCTGCTTCCTTCCAGTAACTCCAGTCGAGTACGATATTATCGAGCGGTATTTTTCTTTCCCTGAATTGCTGCACGGTTTGAAGGATCTCATCCTGGATTTTATATCTTTCCCGGCTCTGCCATTTACCAAAAGCCCAAAGCGGCAACATCACTGCTTTACCGGTAAGTTTCCGGTAACCGGCAATCACTTCATCCATATTATTTCCGTGGATAAAATAGTAGTTAAGTTGCTCGCCTGCTTCTGAAGAAAAGGTATAGCTATTCAATTCCGCTTTTGACAGGGGCGGCAAAACAGCAAGCGATATATAGGATTCACCTCCATTGGGAATCCATTCAATCCTGATAGATTTTTTTCCTGCATCCTGGATATCTAAGTCAACAATTGCAGAGCCAGGATTCCAGGCTGGCCTCCACCTGTCGAGTAAAAGCTTACCATTGATCCACAGTTTCATATAACCGGCATAGGTAAACCTCAGTTTATGTACACCAGGCCATGATGATGAAACGGAACCTTCCCAGTTAACCACACCTGAAGAAGGCATGAATCCTGTAGGGAGAAAAAGTTTTGAATCGTTTAAATATTTATAATCAATGGTAGATTCAGGACGCACTACAAAAGATTCCTGCGGCTTATGAAGGTCATTTGAGTATGTCGCAGTTAACCATCCTTCCTCACCTTCTTTTGAAAAAAGTTGAAGAGCATTGAGTGGCTGGTAAGAACGAACATCACCAAACGTGGTTAGAGAATTATTATCCCATAGTATACCATATTTTTCTTCGACAGGAGAAAAGGAACAGCTACTTCAGTGTTGTTCTGGAACAAATAAACCTGGTAAGATTTATAATTCATGATATCATCCTGGTGTTGCCCCAATCCATACCATGCATCACCATCCGATGTAATAAATGTTTGCCTGGTGCTGAACAATTTTTTCCCTTCAAACATCGAGGGCTGTAACCTCCTGCTATTGGGCGCTTCTGAAGTCAGTTGCTTACCATTCGCATCGAAATAAATAATGGAACCATTCTGGAGATTGACAGTGGCTTTAAGATGGGAAGTGTACAGGGATACTGATGCAGCAGTTGAGGAAACCTTCCATGATGGTGTTTCTTTAACCAGGTAATTCACCATGAAACTCTTTAAAACATTCTTTTCTTTTCCCGGCCAGGCAATAACCTGGAATATGTTCTCAGCAATTACTTTTAATTCAACGGCTACTGCATTTCCTGGATAAGCATTATCAGGATAAACAATAATGCCTTCATTCGTTTTACTGAACCTGCCTGCAAGCGCAGGAAAAAAAATGCCGAGCAGCAGGATGCTTAACAATGATCTCTTCGACAATTGAGCCATGGTGAATACAAACTTTTTTAATGAGTGATCGCTGTTGACTGGTTGGTTGCTAAATAACAGCTAAGGATATGGAGGGGGAAGAAAAAACACTGGCCCATGAATCATGGACCAGTGCAATAAAACCTATGGAACGATCATGATATTATCGAAATAGATGGTCTTACCTCCTTCATAGATCTGGAAAATAAGGTCATTAACTTTCTGCACACCACCATAATTGGTTGCGATAGGGAACTTGAAATAAGTCCATTTGTTAGGTGGTATCACCAATGTTTTTTCACTGCCCCAGTTGATCATGTATTTGAATTTCTTTTCCACGTCGGCACCCTTGATCCAGAAAGAAATATAGGAATTGCCCGATAGTTGTACGCCCGCATTGGAGTGCATTGATAATGCCCCCCAGCTACCACCCGGATCCAGCGCGGCTTTCAGCGATTTGCCACCGGTAATACTATAGTCGGATGAAGATTTGAATTCACCTCCCCATCCCCAGCTTTCAACACCGGAGGCCCATTCTTCAATAAAGAAGGGAAGGGTTTTTTCAACATTTACAAATTCAAGATCAGTGAGTCTTGAGCCGGATGAATTGGTAAGATTCAACTTTCCACGCACGGCATTGGTTTGTGGCATAGTGATCACCATTTCTTTCCTCGATTGAGAAACAATAGTGGCTTCATCTGTAGTACCATCCAGTACCACTTTGGTAACATCATCAAGGTTATTACCAATAAGTGTTATGGTTGAACCAGGTTGGAAATCGGTAGGCACCGAACCATCACTGAACAAGGATGCCGGAACATTTGGAATGCTGACACCTGAAACAGTAGGCAATGCGATAACTTTAAAAGGAACTGAGGCTGTGGTACCTGCACTGTTGGTGAACACGATATTCTGGTCGCCGCCAAATGCGGTATCAGGAACACGAAACACCAGGCTGTTATCGGTGTTCAGTGTTGACATGAATGTTGCCGGAACATCGTTCTTATCAAATACAATGCTGCGGATATCACCAAGACCGCTTCCTTTCAGTATCAGCACTTCACCACCGGCAGCGGAGCCGGGATCGATATTAGAAACGGTCATGCTTCCAGGTGAATTTTCAGGACTGCCGTCACTATCTTTTTTACAGGAACCAATTGTTATTCCCAAACCAAGGACAACAAGGACTGGGAGCAAAAGTTTATTATAGATTGTCTTTTTCATTTTGTCGTTAGTTAGGGATTAATAATATGATACGGGTGGTTCAGCCAATGCAGGATCCTGGAGTATCTCACCTGCAGGGATGGGAAGGAACATGGCGCTTTCAGGGAAAGTAACATAATTGGGAACCTCTGCTGTACCACGGTTCTGTGCTTCAATGATCTCCTTAGCTTTAGCATATCCCTGGCGTGTGATATCAAACCAGTAATCACCTTCGAAAGCAAATTCAAGCCTGCGTTCGCGCATGATATCATTAAGCGTGATCTCATCCATTGGTTCAAGACCAGCACGCTCTCTTACAGCATTGAAGGCTTCAAGTGCTTTACTGTCGCTGGTAGATGCCTGGTTGCCCAATACCGCTTCAGCATAGATCAGCAGGATATCAGCATAACGAAGTAACATGGTATTGATACCGGTATTCATTCCAAGTACGGGCTCACCGCCATAAGCAGCACCAGGACCAACAACATATTTCAGGATATTAGCTCGTGTAGAATTTTTCTGGCCACCTTTTCCCACCGGTTGAAGAGTATCATATTTATACCCGTTTGCCATGAATGCATTATAATCTGCATCAGCATTCTGCGGCTTCCATTGCGGACGGCTCCATCCATGTGTCATCATAGATCCATTCTTGCGTTTGTCGCCAACTGATTCTTCAAATGCCTTGATGATATCCATTGAAGGGATATAGAGTTCCCACATGGATGCTTCTGCAGTTTGAAGATTTGCCGGACCACGGTCAGGATTTTTCTGGTTTCCGGAACCCCATGGATTGCCGGTAAGTTGATGTTGAACAGAGAACAGGCTTTCTTTATTATTATTCATTGCGCTGTTGGTAAACATTCCAGCATAATCCTGCATCAACTCATACTGACCGGAATTGATCACCTGCTCAGCCATAGCTTTTGCATTCTCATAATCCTTGTTGTAGAGATATAATTTGGCCATCATACCTCTCGCAGAATTCTTGGTTAAACGACCCGGAACATCGGTATCAGGAAGACCGGCTTCTGCTTTCTGTAATTCTTCCAGTGCAAAGCGAAGTACATCGGCCTGGTGATACCTCGGGATATTAAAGTCACCTCCAAGAGCAGTTCCACCTGGATCAGTTACAATTGGCGCTGCACCCCAGATACGTCCAATATAAAAATAGACGGTTCCGCGGAAGAAATTACATTCGGCAATTGCAGGATCAATAAAGGAAGGATTGCCTCCTTTTGTTTTTTTCAGTTCAAGCGCCTTGATGTATTCGCTTGTCCATCCACCAATTTTATAAAACACTTTCCATGCATCAGCGATACGAACTGATGTGGCAGAAAGAGAGAAATTAACAAAGGGAGGATCATCGCTACCACCGGTATATTCATTTCCCGCCATTACATCACCGATGGCATCCATCGCACGGTTTTCATAGCCCGACCATGGAAGACCATACAGTGTACTGGTAAGGCCTCGAACTTCTTCTGCAGTATTATAATAGTTATCGAGGGTAGTTCCATCGAGAGAGGCTTTATCGATGAAATCTTTTTTACAGGAAGCCATTGATGCGACCAGGATCAGCACTATGGCGAAAAGATTTATTTTTTTCATTTGAAGTTTTTTTTACGTCAGTAATTATTACAACTCAATGTTGGCGCCGATAGTGTAAGTTCTTGGATTAGGATAGTGGCCCATATCCACATTCATCAGCCTGATATTGTTATTGAATGCACCAACTTCAGGATCGTATCCGCTATAATTTGTGAACGTATAAAGATTCTGTACTGCTACATATAACCTTGCGTTATTGATGCCTGCCTTGCCCGACCATCTTTGCGGAACCCTGTAACCCAGTGTAAGATTCTGGATTCTCAGGTAGGAACCATCTTCGATATAACGATCAGACATGGCCACGTTGTTGACGTTCAGGTTGGTAAACCTTGGAAGTGTTCCGTTAGGATTTTCTTCAGTGTACCTGTTCAATACATCTCTTGTCTGGTTATAATAAGGGTTATCCATTTTCTCGGTCTGCCAGCGAAGGAAGTTGAATACTTTAGCACCATAACTTCCCTGCAGGAATACACTAAGATCAAAATCCTTATAAGTGAAATTATTGGTGAAGCCATAAGTAAACTTTGGAAGAGGGCTTCCGATATAAGTGATATCGCTTGCATCAATCTTTCCATCAGGTTTTCCACCTTCACCGCTTACATCCTTGAAACGAACATCACCAAGCCATGTATGATCAGGATCCACTGAATACCCAAACTGTGGAAGGCTGTTATCAAGATCCTCCTGTGTGCGGAACAAACCATCTGTCTTCAACCCGAAGAAAGAACCTACAGCATAACCCGGGTTGGTATAAGTAAGAGTATAGTTATCGTAATATACTTTACCTGTTAGGCCTGCTGTTGAGTTGGCCATCTTATCCAGCTTGTTCTTGAAAGTGGAGAAGATGATATTTGATTTCCAGGTAAAGTCCCTGCTTTGAATATTAGTGGTTGAAATGCTGAGGTCAAGACCAGTGTTCGACATCTGGCCCACGTTACCTACGGGAGCTTTAAGATCATCCCATTGGTCACCAACACCAATAAGCCTTGGACCGGTAAGGAACAATAACATATCGGAAGTGGTTTTCCTGTAAACATCCAGGGCAATATCCACTCTACCTTTGAACATGTTCAGGTCAACACCAAGGTTTTTTGTTACAACAGATTCCCAGCTGAGATCGGGGTT
>JAEWIW010000096.1 GCA_023386855.1 Bacteroidota bacterium
GGATGGAGCAGACTTTATCAGGAAATATGGAAGGGATGAAAATAAGGATTGGTATTTTTCTCTTACCAGGGAAGGCAAGCCTTTAACACAGGCATATAATATTTTTTCCGACTGTTTTGCTACCATGGCTTTTGCACAATTAAGCAAGGCCAATGGTAATCAGCAGGACGCTGCTATTGCAAGGGAAACCTTTGAACGCATACTGGAAAGACAGAATAACCCGAAAGGTAAATATTCAAAAGCTTACCCGGGTACGAGAAACCTGCAGGGATTCTCACTACCTATGATCCTTTGTAATCTCGTACTGGAGATTGAACACTTGCTTACCCGTGAGCAGGTAAATGAAACACTGGATCATGGAGTGAAAACGGTAATGGATGTATTTTACCAGGCAGACAGGGGTATTATCCTGGAGAATGTTGATCCAGAAGGCAATTTCGTGGATTGCTTTGAAGGAAGGTTGGTTAATCCGGGGCATGGACTGGAAGCCATGTGGTTCATTCTTGACATTGCCGAAAGAAGGAATGACCGTACATTGATGGATAGATGTGTGGAGATCATACTTTCCACCCTGGAGTTTGGGTGGGATAAAAAGTTTGGTGGAATATTCTATTTCCTTGATGCGAGTGGACATCCTCCCCAGCAGTTGGAATGGGATCAGAAACTTTGGTGGGTTCATATTGAAGCTATGATCGCCGCATTGAAAGCATACCAACTTACCAGTAATGAAAAAGCGCTGGCCTGGTTCGAAAAGCTGCATCACTATACCTGGAATCATTTTGTGGATGAAACCTACGGTGAGTGGTATGGATATCTTAACCGCCAGGGCCAGGTACTGTTGCCATTAAAAGGTGGAAAATGGAAAGGATGCTTCCATGTACCAAGAGGATTATTCCAGCTATGGAAAACAATGGAGAAGATTCCTGCAAATGAACTTGTAAAAACTGAAATGATTTAATATGGCAATGGTATCTACTGCAACAGCAACTGTGATCAGGCAGGAAGGTAAAATTAATTACCGGCCCGCATTGATCAGCCTCGCTGTATTATATTTCATGATGGGATTCATTACGGTAATGAATGACTCCCTTGTGCCGTTTTTTAAAGCAGGGTTTACGCTTACCTATTCGCAATCCTCACTTGTTCAATTTTATTTTTTCCTCACCTATGCTTTAATGTCGATACCGGCAGGAAAGCTGGTTGAAAAAATTGGATATAAAAGCGGGATGGTATGGGGTTTTGTTATTGCAGCTTTCGGTGCATTTCTCTTTATGCCGGCGGCATCATTTCACCGGTATGAGCTTTTCCTTTCGGCCCTGTTCATTATTGCCATTGGAATTGTGTTGCTCCAGGTAGCTGCCAATCCTTATATCACGGTATTGGGAACTCCTGAAACAGCTGCATCACGACTCACGCTGATACAAGGCGTAGGTTCATTAGGCACAACGCTGGGGCCAATATTCGGCGCACATTTTATTCTTTCAAAACTCGAGGAATCGAATGCCAGCAGTGAAGCAGTAGTACAACCTTATATGTTCATAGCTGCTACTTTACTAGTGATCGGTATTGCAGTGTATATGTTGAAATTACCTAAAGTATCCAGTGCCCCGGGTGAAATAAAGAAGGATATTAAGGGTTCCATCTTCAGGTTCCGGAACCTTAAGTTTGGTATCATAGGCATCTTTGCTTATGTTGGAGCTGAAGTGGCTATAGGAACTTTTCTTACAAACTATATTTCGGATAAACTGGAGATCTCAGGAGCCAATGCCAATTTTTATCTTTCTTTTTACTGGGGAGGGATGCTGGTTGGAAGATTTATTGGTGCCGCAATTTTGAAGTATATAAAACCTTCAACGCTATTGGCTATACTTTCCTTCATTGCTATAGGACTTATCTTCCTGTCCATATCAACCTCCGGTATATTTTCAGTTTGGTCTATGGTTGCAGTAGGTTTGTGTAATTCAGTAATGTTTGCGATTGTATTCTCTCTTTCAGTAAAAGGCTTAGGACATTACACCACGCGTGCATCAGGATTACTTTCCTCCGCCATTGTTGGTGGTGCTATCATACCTTACCTGCAGGGATTGGCGGTTGATAACTATTCATGGTCAGTTGCATTCCTGTTGCCTGTTGTATGTTACTTATACCTGGTTTTTTATGGAATCAACGGATACCGTTCGCGGCATACCTACAATTAAGAATAATTGATGTCATAATAAGGGCAGTGCAATAAGAGCACTGCCTTTATTTTTATTTGAAGTTCTTATAAGGCAAATAGGCGGTTTCTTACCAGCAGGCAGGCCCCGATAATTCCTGCCCGCTCTCCCAGTTTGGAAGTTTTCATTTTTGTATCCGCATTCACGAGGCTTAATGAATATTTGTTGATAGCGCTTTTAATGGGAAGAGTAAGGTATTCACCGGTAGAAGTAAGACAGCCTCCCATGATGATCAGGTTAGGGTTAAGTATGTTGATCAACATGGCAATGCCCCTTCCAAGGTTGTCACCTATTTTGGCAATAAGTTCAATGGCCAATGTATCATCATTCTTTGCTGCTTCAATGATATGGTGTAATTCAATCTGCTCCGGTGGTAGTTTAATTATGGAGGAAGACCCTTCCTTTATTTTATCCCTGAACATTCTCGTTAAAGCCCAGCCCGAAGCTTCAGTTTCAAGGCATCCTTTCTTTCCGCAATGACAAATAATTTCATTTTTGAAAAAAGGGATATGCCCAAATTCACCGGCAAAACCCGATTTGCCGTAATAGATCTCATCATTTATCATGATTCCCATCCCAAGGCCATAATCGAGATTGAGAAATAACGCATTTTTATCATCCTGGATAGC
>JAEWIW010000127.1 GCA_023386855.1 Bacteroidota bacterium
AGCCTGAAGCTTAAAAGAATCAACGAATAATTGCAAGGACCAAATACCGGCCATGACCCCAAAAACGAAAAAGATCATTTCATGGGTAATAAAGATCAATATCCTGCTCTATGCATTGGGAGGGATATTGTTCTATTATTTCCAGGAAAAAGTATTGTTCCATCCTACCCCGCTGGCGCCCGATTATGTGTACAAATTTGACCGCCCTTTTGAGGAGGTTAATATTCCCTATAAGAAAAACTCCACCATCAACATTGTTCAATTTAAACTGAAGGATTCTTTAAAGCCCAGGGGTGTGGTACTTTATTTCCATGGAAACCGCGCCAATATTGAATGGTACGCTTCTTCAGCCGATATGTTCAATGCCAATGGATGGGAGGTATGGATGATGGACTACCCCGGTTTTGGAAAGAGTACAGGCAATTTTACTGAAAAGGAATTCTACGACTGGGCGCTGATTGAATACAAGCTGGCAAGGGTAAGGTATAGTCGTGATAGCATCATTATTTATGGGAGATCGCTGGGAACAGGCATAGCCAGCCAGCTGGCCAGTGTAAGGGATTGCAGGGCATTGATACTGGAAACGCCGTTCAAAAGCATGACCTCGCTGGTGTTTTCAAAGGCACCGGTATATCCAGCGGAAAGGATGGTCAAGTACAGGTTTGATGTGTACGAATATTTAAAGAATGTGACTGCGCCGGTTACGGTTTTCGCAGGATCCGATGATCCCACCACGCCTATCAGCAATAGCGAAGATTTAAAGGAAGTAATGAAACCAGGTGATAAATTTTATATCATCGAAGGAGGCACGCATAATAACCTCCCCGACTTTCCTCTTTTCCATCAAAAACTCGATTCGATCTTATAAAAAAACAGACCCCGTGGCACGGGGGCGTGGCACGGGGTCTGTTACACAAAAAAAAATTAGTCACCCCAGATCTCATCTTCACCCTTCAGCCATCTTTTTACCAGGCGTGTGGTTACTGATTTTGGTCTTTCGATCGGGAAGCCAAGTGCACGATCCCACATCAGGCTGGCCATCACACCCAGTGCGCGGCTGATCCCAAACAACACGGTATAGAATTCATATTCCACCAGGCCATAATGAACCAGTAAGGCACCACTATGAGCATCAACATTCGGCCAGGGGTTTTTGATCTTACCGAGCGACTGCAGGATAGGGGGAACAGTTTCGTAGATGTTCCATACCGTTTGAACCAACGGATCATCGGGCATATGCTTCTTACCAAACTCCATCTGGGCAGTGAACCTTGGGTCGGTCTTACGCAATACAGCATGACCGTAGCCAGGCACAACCTTTCCTTCATTCAGGGTTTTCTGTACATATTCAGCGATCTGCTCCGTTGAAGGCAATTCAGACTGCAACTGCTCCCGCATTTCATAGATCCACTTGATCACTTCCTGGTTAGCGAGTCCATGCAGGGGTCCCGCCAGTCCATTCATACCGGCGGCAAGGCTCAGGTAGGGATCGCTTAGCGCAGAGCCAACAAGATGGGTGGCATGTGCTGAAACATTTCCTCCTTCATGATCGGCATGGATCACCATGTATAAGCGCATCAGTTCCTTGAAGCTTTCATCTTCATAACCCAGCATATGGGCGAGGTTTCCAGCCCAGTCGAGCAAACCATTAGGTTGAATATGTTCGTTATTACGATATTTCCTGCGATATATATAGGCGGCGATCCTTGGAAGGCGAGCGATCAGGTCGAGTGCATCATCATACACTGCGTCCCAGTGATCCTTCTTGCTCATACCATCGGAATAACGGCGGGCAAAATTACTTTCGGTCTGCAAGGCCATGATCCCCGTTACGAACATCGTCATCGGGTGAGCATATAAGGGCAGTGCATCTATAGCGGAAAAAACATGTGTAGGCACGTGTGATCTTCTCTGCAGCAGCGATGTAACCAGGTTGGCATCATCTTCTGTAGGCAGCTCATCGATCAGCATCAGGTAAAACAATCCTTCGGGAAGGGGTTCATTACCACCAGGCACTTTAGGAAGCTTCTGCTGCAGTTCGGGAATAGAATAACCCCTGAAACGGATACCTTCCTGCGAATCAAGCAAAGAGGTTTCGGAAACAAGTCCTGTGATTCCCCTCATGCCCTGGTATATCTGAGAAAGTGATACTTCACCAATCTTCTTTGAACCATGTTCCTTTAGCAATTCCTTGATATCGGCAGCAGCGATATCCGCTTTTGCCTTGAACCTTTCTTTAATAGTAGCCATTGAGATAGATTAATTAAATAGTAACTTTTTCTCACCTAAGTAAGAGTGCTTAAAGTTATAGTAAAGGAGGTAAGTATAAAACTTTTTTCCCTTTTGAAGGGGCAATTGACTACTTAGGTGCTTTCCTGTACAGCCAGAAACCGACGAATAGAAAAATGATATTGGGCATCCATGCCGCAAGGAAAGGATGGAAATCACCTTTGGTTGCAAAGGTCAGTGAGAATTTGTCCATTACTACGAAGATGGCCGCCAGGATAATACCCACGGCCAGGTGCATGCCGCTACCACCGCGGGTTTTACGCGATGCAACAACAGCTCCCATGAGCGAAAGCAATATCACCGAAAAGGGTGTAGCATCCCTTCGATACCGTTCAACCTTGTAATCGTTGAGTCCTTCGGTACCCCTTGCTTCTTCAAGCCTGATGAATTCCTTCAGTTCTGGAGTGGTCATCTTATCCTTGAAATATTTATCGGGCCTGATCTGTGATGGCTTTACATTAAGATCGATATGCATGGTGGGAATTACCCTTACTTCTTCTTTCAATCCATCCACTTTACGTTCAACGGCATTATCGAGTTTCCATGATTTCTTTGCCGTATCCCAACGGAGATTATCCGAGCGGAGGTTATAGACGAGCTGCGTTCCTTTTAGTCGTTCCATGAAGAACCCACCATAAGCTACCTTGGAAGTGGTATCATAATTACGCAATCCGGCATAGGTATTCTGGTCGAGCCTTAAATAATAATTGCTCCCCTTACTCAGGTACTGCCCGATCTCGTAGGAACTCTTACTATCAATAAATTTTGATTTGAAATTGGCCAGCAATACATTGGCCCTGGGGATCAGGTACTGGTTGGCCACCCAGAAGATGGCCGAGAAGAATAATGCACCAACAAGGTAAGGTCTTAACATCCTGTTGAAGCGGATACCACCTGCAAGCATGGCCACGATCTCGGAACGACCGGCCATCTTGGAAGTAAAGAAGATTACCGCGATGAATACCATCAGCGGGAAGATCATGGAGATGATAAAGGGAATGAAACCCGCGTAATAATTGGTAAGGATATAGTAGGCCGATTGTTCCGACTTCACAAAATCATCCATACGCTCACTGGTATCGATCACTCCTGCAATGATGGAGAAGATCATCACCATGAATATGGTGGTGGAGATAAATTTTTTAAGTATATACCAGTCGAGCTTCTTTAACATTAACAATAATTCAATGGCCGGAAAAATGAATAATGCAATATTTTACACTACCGGCTGCAAGATACCGCATTGAAAGGGGATTATGATTCATCAAAGGCCCAATG
>JAEWIW010000149.1 GCA_023386855.1 Bacteroidota bacterium
CAAGTCATGCCCCTTTCAAGATCATCGCATCAGGAAGCCAGTTCATCAATACATTGACGCCTTCCGACTGCCTTACCATGTTTCCTGTTGAATTCAATGAGCTCATGGATTTTCTTATGCAGGAAAAGATCGAAGGTGTGGTATTTCTATCCGGCGACCGTCATCATAGTGAAGTGATCAGGTACGAAAGAAAGAATGCCTATACGCTTTATGATATCACCACTTCATCGATGACGGCGGGCATTGCAAAGCCTTCAGGAAAAGAAGTGGATCATCCATACCGGGAAGCCAATACACTGGTGCTGGAAAACAACTATGCAAGATTTAATGTATCAGGAAATAAAAATGAAAGGCAGCTGAAGGTGGAATTTGTAAACAGGAATGGTAGGCCAGTTGCCAGTTGGTCGGTACACCAAAAGGAATTGACCTTTGCTTCAAATAAATAATTATCATTGCAACCATGACAATAGAGTTCAGGTACCAGAAAAAACAGGTTATCCAGGCTTTACGATATCATTTTCTTAACCGGCCAGAGATCCGTTGGCTCTTGATACTGGTGAATGTATTTGCCATTCTTTCTGCAGTACTGGTATATTTTGAATATATCCAGCCTGTTACCTTTTTGATGTTTTCGATTTTATGGTTCCTGCTGATGCTTGTGGTATGGCGAATACTTCCTGCAAGCATTTACAATAAGAGTGCAACATTCAAGGATCATTTCATCATGGACTTTAATGATGAAGCGGTAATACTTGAAACCGAGCGTGGACAAAAAGGATGGCCATGGGAGCGCTTCTCCAACTTCCTTGAAAGCCCTTATTTTTTTCATCTCTATTTTGATGCAAGATCTTTCTTCCTGGTTCCAAAAGATGCATTCCAGGGGCTTGTTGAACTGCAGGAAGCCAGGGAAATGATGAAGACAAAGATTAGGAAGAGATAGTGATTAGTGACTAGTTATTAGTTATTAGTGATTAGTGTGCTAATGTGCTAGTGTGTTAATGTGCTAATGTGCTAATGTGTGAAATCCTTATCCCATTTCGTATTTCGTATTTGGTATTTTGTATTTCAACAAACCCGGTCCCCGGTCCTTTCTTGCGTTCCTAGTTCTTAGGCCGGTACTTACTCAGCTCAAACACCTGCCTGGCGTCGGTTTGCATGAGAACAGCCGGTGTTACATCGGGGTACTTTTCCATGTATTCGGATACTATTCTCCAGCCTGTAAAAAGCCCGATATAGCCGGGTGATCCTTCACCGAGTTCCTGCGTATGTGGTGCATCACCGATATAATTTTTGATGATCGATGGATCCTTATTATACACCAGTGAATTGGAAAGAAAATAATTCCAGATCAATCCTTCATTGTCGTAGCAACCTTCCAATTGCTTTTTAGTGTAACCCAATTTTAAAGTGTCGGCAGTATTAGGAAGAAAAAGGTTGAGCAGGTAAATCCTTTTTCCTTTTTCAACCATCTGTTCAACCAGTGACTTTGTATAACTCTTATCAGGGAACATATCATCAATGATGTTCACCATACAATTTACCGGTATCATTTCTTTTGTAAACCTGGCAGAGATATATGCGGGGTACAATGAACGGCCAAAGTCGCTGGTATAAAGTGAATAATTCGCACCCATATGCAGTTGAAGTCCTACCGCCAGTGCATTGGTGGTGATCACATCTCCCTGTGCCCTGATGGATGTTTCATAGATCGCATCCATTGGTCCAATAAAACTGACCAGTGTTTGCGGGGCCTTATAATTTGGAAAATAATACAGCACATGCCTGATGCCATCTTCCACCTGTTCAATGGTTTTATCCATAGAAGCATATACTTTATCAACCGAATCTTTTACAGGTTTATAATCTGCAATGAATTTCCTGATCGCATCAGCAACATGCGGGTTGCTGTCAGTCAATGGTGGTAGACCCAGGATATTGGTATTGAAATCGTTCAAAAAATAAGGATATGATTTTCCCAGTTTTTGGTAAGATGCTTCAATATTATTTGTGTCGATGGCAAAGAAGTCCTGCTCGAACCTTTGCACTTTAAGATCAAACTTAACTTTGGATATATCGGGTCCCTTCTTTTCTTTACAGGAACCGAGTATAAAAAGCATCAAAACCGGGATCAGGTGTTTCATGAAAAACCGTTTTATATAATAGCCGTTCTCCTAAGTGGTCAATGTACAAATCTACAGCCCCGCATCATATCAGCCGCACTAAGCATTAAATTTGCGTAACATCCGCATTGATCAACGGGTAAATACCATTGCATGAAAATAGCACTCTGCCAGCAGAATTATCATATCGGGAATTTTGAATTGAACACGGAAAAGATCTTACAGGGCATTGAAGCGGCCCGCAGTCAGGGAGCCGATCTTGTCGTATTTTCCGAGTTATCTGTTTGCGGCTATCCTCCAAGGGATTTTCTTGAGTTCAACGATTTTCTTGAGCGATGTGAAGATGCTATCGAAAAGATCGCAGATGCTGCAAAAAATATTGGTGTCATCGTTGGTGCTCCAGCAAGGAATCCCAGGATAGAAGGCAAGGACCTGTTTAATGCGGCATGGATGCTGTATAACGGGAAGGTTCATGGCATTGCCTATAAAACTTTATTACCGACCTACGATGTATTCGATGAGTATAGATATTTTGAGCCCTCAAACCAATGGAACGTTATTGAATTTAAAGGGAAAAAAATAGCGCTGACCATCTGTGAAGATCTATGGAACCTCGGTGATAACCCGCTTTACAGGCTTTGTCCAATGGACCAGCTTACGAAGCAATCGCCCGACCTGATGATCAATATATCCGCATCGCCATTTGATTACGATCATGATGAAGACCGCAGGGAAGTGGTGGTTGCCAATGTAAGAAAGTATAAAGTGCCGATGATCTATTGCAATGCTGTAGGTTCTCAGACCGAGATCGTATTTGATGGCGGAAGCCTTGTTGTGGATGCCGCAGGAAATATCAGCAGGGAAATGAAATATTTTGAAGAAGATATGTTCATTGCCGATCTCGATGAATTAATGAAAGGAGCAGAGCCTGGTTCAAAGGATGAACAGGCAGGCCGCGATATACGCAAGCTGGATACACAAATGAGAGTGGCTAAGGTGGATGACCCGGAAAAGATCATTGATTATTTAACAGCGGAATCTAATATCAGGCAGATCCACCAGGCATTGGTGCTGGGTATCAGGGATTATTTCAGCAAGATGGGTTTTACAAAAGCCATACTGGGATCTTCAGGGGGAATTGACAGTGCCGTAGCCCTTGCTCTTGCCTGCGAAGCATTGGGTAGTGAGAACGTGCGCGCCGTGCTGATGCCTTCAGAATATTCCAGTTCCCATTCGGTGGATGATGCCGTTGCTTTAAGCCAGAACCTTGGAAATCCCCATGATATCATCCCGATAAAAAACATATACGATAGCTTCTTATCCACGCTGGAGCCGGTTTTCAAAGGATTGCCTTTTAGTGTGGCCGAAGAAAATATTCAAAGCCGTAGCCGGGGCAATCTCCTGATGGCCATGGCCAATAAGTTTGGTTATGTGTTATTGAATACATCGAATAAAAGCGAACTTGCAACAGGTTATGGAACACTATATGGCGATATGGCCGGTGGATTAAGTGTGCTGGGCGACCTGTACAAGATGCAGGTGTATGCACTGGCACGATATATCAACCGTGAAAAAGAGATAATCCCGGTTAATATCCTGGAGAAGGCGCCTTCGGCGGAACTTAGGCCAGGACAAAAAGATAGCGACAGTCTTCCCGATTACGCGGTGCTCGACAAGGTCTTGTACCAGTACATTGAAAGAAGAAAGGGGCCAGGCGAAATCATCGAGATGGGGATCGACGAGGAGCTTGTAAAAAGAGTATTGAAACTGGTGAATACCAATGAATACAAGCGTAACCAGTTCTGCCCGATCATCCGGGTAAGCTGTAAAGCTTTTGGGGTAGGAAGAAGAATGCCGATCGTTGGAAAGTATCTTTCATAGACCCCGTGGCACGGGGCCGTGCCACGCCCCCGTGCCACGGGGTGTCATTAATGGCTAAATTCCAACAGTACATTGATCTCCACGGGAAGGCCAATATCCACTTTCTGTGAAAGCGTTATCTTGTTGTTATTAAGAGTTTTAATGGCAAATGTGGGATCAAGGCCGCCAAAGTCAAAGCCGGTGAGGGTCAGGTTCTGGTCATTGTTCGAAAGTGTCCATCCGAAATTCACCGTCTGGGGATCGGCAGGGTCACACTTGGTGGCGCCTTCATCGGCCGTTCCTGTTCCATTGGTATTAAATACAAAAGTGTCGTCCTGGCTGCATTCCCCAATGGTTCCATCAGGAAGCGGGGAGTCAATTACACCATCACCATTGGCATCAATGCCGGCATTGGAAAACTTCCATGACCCTGAGGCCAGTAATTCAGATCGGGATGGATCCTTGGAATCTTTCTTCGAACATCCACTGATGGTCATTCCTGCAAGGAGAATAGCTAAAGCTGCTGGTTTGATAGTTAAGGCTGAAATTTTCATATCGTCTTTGGTTTGATGGCTGTAAATTAAAGTATTATCATCAACCATTCAACCCATGCTTTTATGGGTTGATCAAGCTTGGCAAACATCTTGCAACTGCTTTGTTCGTATTTTGCAAATCAATTAAAATCAAAAATTGTGCTCACAGCCAACGATATACGTCAGCTTAATGAAAGAATTAATTACCAGAGTACTTTTATCGACAGGTTAAAGGAAGAGATCGGCAGGGTGATCGTTGGCCAGCATTATATGTTGGATAGGCTCATCATTGGACTGCTGAGCAATGGTCATATCCTGCTGGAAGGGGTGCCCGGACTAGCCAAAACCCTTACCATCAAATCACTGGCACAGGCCATCCATGCGAATTTCAGCCGGATCCAGTTTACACCCGACCTACTGCCCGCCGATGTAATCGGAACCATGATCTTCCACCAGCAGAAGCATGAGTTCATGGTGAGAAAGGGCCCCATCTTCGCCAACTTTATTCTTGCCGATGAAATCAATCGTGCGCCTGCTAAAGTGCAGAGTGCACTGCTCGAAGCCATGCAGGAACGGCAGGTAACCATTGGCGATACAACATTTAAACTCGATGAACCCTTCCTTGTACTGGCCACCCAGAACCCGCTGGAACAGGAAGGAACATACCCGCTTCCAGAAGCCCAGCAGGACCGCTTCCTGATGAAAGTGGTGGTGGATTATCCTACCAGGGAAGAAGAGCAGCTGATCATCAGGCAGAACGTACAGGGAATTAAATTTCCTGAAGTGAAACCGGTTGTATCCATGCAGGAAGTATTACAGGCCCGCGACCTTGTAAGGCAGGTTTATATGGATGAAAAAATCGAACAGTACATATTGGATATTGTTTTTGCAACACGCAAGCCACAGGAATACAAGCTCGAGAAAATCAGGCCGCTGATCGCTTATGGCGGATCACCACGTGCCAGCATCAACCTTGCACTGGCAGCTAAAGCCCAGGCCTTCCTGCAGAAAAGAGGCTATGTAATTCCTGAAGATATCCGCTCCATCGCAAGAGATGTGCTGCGTCATCGTATCGGACTTACTTATGAAGCAGAGGCAGAAAATATCCGGATAGAACAGGTCATTGATGATATCATACAAATCATCCCTGTTCCATGATGCTGACCACAACAGAGATATTGAAGAAGGTTCGTGAACTGGAGATCAAGAGCAAGAAACTTACCAGGCATCTTTTTACCGGTGAATACCATAGTGCATTCAAAGGAAGAGGGATGTCGTTCAAGGAAGTAAGGGAATACCATGCTGGTGATGATCCTCGCTTCATCGACTGGAATGTATCCGCACGCTTCAACCATCCATTCAGTAAGGTGTTTGAAGAAGAAAGGGAACTGACGGTAATGTTACTCGTGGACCTTAGTGC
>JAEWIW010000194.1 GCA_023386855.1 Bacteroidota bacterium
ATCCTTGAATCCGGGTTACGTTCTAACCCGGCGCAGGCCCTGGCAGGAACCATCGCAGGCTTAAGGGTGGCTACTTCTTCCGGCCGTCCCGGTTCACTTCCCAATATTGTATTGAGAGGCGGTACCAATTTCGATGGCTCGGGAAGCCCGCTGATACTGATGGATGGCCAGGTGCGCAGTTCACTCAGCGATATTAACCCCGAAGACATTGCCAGCATGGAAGTGCTCAAGGATGCATCCGCCACGGCCATCTACGGTGCACGTGCCAGTAACGGGGTAATCCTTATCACTTCAAAAAGAGGTAAAGCGGGAAGGTTTTCGGTTTCGCTGAATGTAAAAAGGGGTACCAGCTACCTGAATGTTCCCTATAATTTTTTAAGTGCTGAAGACTATATCCGCTGGAGCAGGAGAGGAGTAGTGCAGGCCATCATCAATGGCACTTTTGGTAATGTCAATTCCAATTCGGCATTATCAGCGGTTGGACCGCGCGGAACCGGTAATCTTTACAAGGATGCCAATGGTGTGATCCTGGATGGTAATTATGATAACCGCGCCATCTGGAGCGTGATGCGATTGAACGACGTTAACCGTGAGTTGCTCAACCAGCCAGGATGGAAACAGATGAAAGATGCTGTACCTACCAATTCCAACGGCAACTATGATCCTAATGGAACTTATGCTGATCTTATTTACCGCGATTTCAATTATGGAGATTTCGGATTATACGATAAAGCCACCATACAGGAATATAATCTTGGTATGAACGGGGGCAATGACCGCGGATCTTATTATGCCAACCTTGGTTATTACGATGAAGGCGGGTTATCACTCGCAACATTCTACAAGCGTTTAAGCTTCACGATCAATGGTGATTATAAGATCAAGGATTGGATCAAATCGGAAAGCAGTTTCCAGTTCAATAAAGCCAACTGGAGAGACCAGTCGTTACAGAACGGCGAAGCCAATTACTGGGGTAGAATGTTGTCGGCCCCGCCTACCATGCGTGGTTACAATGCTAACGGTGAGTTATTGCTGGGCCGCGATGCAAGTGATGGTAATCCTATTATCAATATTGATAAATACAAGCGTAATAACCAGACGGATAAGTTCACCATGGGGCAGTCGTTCAAGATCGACATCATGAAAGATCTCTATGTAAAGCTTGGTGCAATCTGGATGTATGATGAAGGAACCAATGAAGCATTTAACCAGGATTTCCGTACGGGCCTTCTCAGCTATTCTAATCCCAATACCGGTTGGAACCGCACCAGGTCTACTTCTTCAAGCTTCGACAGGGCTGTAAGGCAAACTTATAATGCTATTGTGAATTATGAGAAATCCTTAGGCGCTCATAATTTCAATACCATGGCCGGTTTTGAATATTATGATGTCAATTACCAGGGGCTGTATGCCGGGGGAAGCCAGGCGCCCACTGATGATTTTGCCGACCTGCAGTATACCCTGAACAATGCTACCACGCAAACAAGGTCGACCGATTCATACCATGAAAGAGACAGGATCATGTCGGGCTTTGGCCGTTTGCTCTACGACTGGAATGGAAAATACCTGGCCACTTTTACGATCCGTCGCGATGGTGTATCCAGGCTAACAGGCGATAATCAATATGGAACTTTTCCTGCCGCTTCGATTGGATGGATGGTTCACCAGGAGGATTTTATGGATAATGCAAGAGGATGGTTATCCTACCTGAAGCTGCGTGCCAGCTGGGGTAAGAATGGTAACATCGGTATAGGAACCAGCAACGCTGTTGGCTTATATGAAGTGCAGGGTTCTTATGGATCACAAACTGCATACAATGGTGCTATAGGTTTTCTTCAAACCGGTATTGCCAATCCTTCTTTAAGATGGGAGAAAACAAATACAACAGAAGTAGGCGCTGATATCGGCTTATTCAATAACAGGCTCAATGCATCCATTGCATACTATAACAGGATCACAGATGATAAGCTGGCTTATGTAAGCCTTCCAACATCATCAGGTATTTCCAGCATCCGCACCAACAACGGAAGTATGCGCAACAGGGGTGTTGAACTTGAACTGGGTTACAGGATCCTTCATACAAAAGATCTTGACTGGAAGGTAAGTGCCAATGCATCATGGAATAAGAACACGATTCTTAAGCTGCCCTATAATGGCAATCCAAAGAACAGGCAGGGTGGCCAGCAGGTATATGATCCTGCAACAGAACAAATCGTTTGGGTTGGTGGATTACAGGAAGGACAGGAATGGGGTGAAGTATTCGGGTTTGTTCCCGAAGGCATCATCAGGAACCAGAAAGATCTTGAATCTTATAACAAGATCGACCGTGCTGCAGCACAGGCTTACCAGAATGGCGGTGCAGGAAAAGGTGTGGCCAGTCAAAAGCTGATCGATGAATTGGGGTTGAACAATGGAGGATTCAATTATATCGCCACTCAACTGGGTGATGCCATGTGGAAAGATCTTGATCGGAATGATACCATTGATTATCGTGATATGGTTTCACTTGGTCATACTTTGCCAAGGTGGACCGGCGGTTTCAATACCACCGTATCATGGAAAGGATTCAGTTTATTCGCAAGGTTAGATTTTGCCATCGGGCATATTCAGCAAGACTTCATGCAAATGTGGTCACTCGCTTCTGCACAGGGTGAATTTAATGCAACAGATATTGTTAAGCAAACCTGGACACCTGAAAACCCAAATGCAAAATACCCGAGGTATAGTTGGGCCGACCAGTTGAATACAAAGAATTTCGACAGGCCAAGCAGTTATTTCTGGGTAAACTCAAGCTACCTGGCATTTCGCGAAGTCTCATTAAGCTATAATATCCCGGAATCATTACTGAAACATGCAAGGATCAGCGGGTTAAAGCTAACTGTAACGGGCCAGAACCTGGGATACCTTACCAACAGTATGTTGAAGCTGCCTGAACGTACAGGTTCACAGAACAGTGGATATACTATTCCTACACAACTTGTATTTGGTGCTAACCTTACGTTTTAATCAATTAAATGAAATCAGTCATGAAGCAATTAAAATATATACTGGTAGCCATGATCCTGTTCGGGATGATGTCGTGCCACAAAACCCTGGAGCTTGCTCCTGAGGATTATTACGGTGATGGGAATTTCTGGCAGAATGAAGCGCAGGTTTCCAATTTTATGGTCGGGCTGCACAAGCAGTTCCGCGACAACCAGTTCATGTTTATGCGGCTGGGTGAAATGAGGGGAGGAGGTTTCAGTAATGTAGACAGGCAGAATACATCGCTTAATGAATTGCCGATCATTAACCAGGCCATAGAAGAAAATTCACCTGGTGTGGGCAACTGGGCAGGTATGTATAATCCAATTCTTCAATTGAACCTGTTCATCCAGAAAGTAGAACCTGTTGAATTCTTAACTGAAGACAGGAAGAATTATTTATTAGGACAGGCATATGCCATGCGCGCTTATTATTATTTCCACTTGCTTAGAACATATGGCGGTGTTCCTATAAGACTTGAAGCTGAAGTGCTCAATGGGACTACCGACCCGGTTGAATTGAGAAAAGCAAGAGCATCGGAAGAAGAAGTACTTGCTGCAGTGAAAGCGGATGTGGACAAGTCGGTAACACTATTTGGAACTGCTGCTTCTCCCGCTGATAAAAGTATGTGGAGCCCGAATGCTGCATTGATGCTGAAAGGAGAAGTTTACCTATGGTCTGCAAAAGTATATAACAATGCTGCTGACCTGTCCACTGCAAAGAATGCGTTGAATGCCATAACCGGCACTGCTTTGCAGCCGAATTTCGCAGATGTGTTCTCTTATAATAAGAAGAACAATCCCGAAATAATTTTGGCGATCAGGAACAGGATTGGTGAATCGGAGATGCCGGGTTATAGCCAGTTCCTCTATTCAACGTATAACTTTGACAACCTTCATGTAAAAGATACCAGCGGCAATGGTTCAACACTTGTTGACCCGCTGCAGATCGCTGCAACCAACTCGCAGCAAATCATCCAGCGTTATGGTTATACTTATGAATTGTTCAAATCGTATGATCCGCTGGATAAAAGAAGGGATGCAACTTTTTACGACTATTATAAAATTGATAAGAGCACCAACCCTCCAACAGTGACGGTAAGGAATACTGCATTGGTAAAATTCCTGGGCGTGATCGATGCCAACAAGCGGTATTTTTCTGACGATTGGGTAGTATACCGTGAAGCGGATAGATTACTGATGCTGGCAGAAATTGTCAATGCTGAAGGAGGCGATCCTGCGCAGTAT
>JAEWIW010000292.1 GCA_023386855.1 Bacteroidota bacterium
TCATTGCGTTTCAGTACACGTTCGAAAGCCTTCATCAGTTTGAAAAGCGTGATGGCCTGGATCTCGGTTCCCTCGCCGGCTTCCTCCCCAATTGAATTCAGTTCCTTCTGGATATTGCCTCGCTTGACCATCAGCATGCGGATGGCTTCCATTTCCGCCATTTTGAGCGAAGCTTCCTTGAAGCGCTTGTATTCAAGTACCTTATCGATCAGTTCCTGGCGGGGATCGATCTCATTGCCCTGGGCATCAAGATCTTTACGGGGCAACAGCATCTTGGCCTTGATACGCATAAGGGTGGAAACAAAGAGAATAAACTCGCTCGACATCTCGATATTCAGGCTTTCCTGGTGGTGGATATAATCGAGGAATTCCCTGATGATATTCGTGATGGGAATATTATATATATCGAGTTCATCCCTTTCGATGAAGAAAAGGAGCAGGTCGAATGGACCTTCGAATTGCGGGAGTTTTATCTGGTAGGTTTCCTGGCTCACAAATACTGAATTTAAGTCCGGACGCACATGTACCGGAAAGACAAACCTACTCCTAAAAAATTAAACTATGCCGATGACACTGAATTTGTAATCCACAGGGTGTGGATTACGATACCCCGTGGCACGCCCCCGTGCCACGCCCCCGTGCCACGGGGTCAGAAACTACCCGCCAGTCCAATGGTCAGTTGCGACCTGAACTGCATGGCGGCCGAGTTGTTGTTCACCCCAAACTGCCTTACATCATCATCATAAATGATATCGGCTGCAAAACTTACATTAAGAAATTTGTTCACCTTCATTACCACCAGGTTGGTCCAGAATACATCCACTTTTTCAGGGCTGGCTCCATTCTTTGTCACTTTCAGCTGGTCGGGCCCTGTTACCTCGTACACGTACGATTTCAGGTAGTTGGAATACAGGTCGAGGCGCGATTTATACGCTACATTCTTGATCACTTCCTTTGCAAAGTTTAAAGAAGCGAAACCACCCATTTCAGACTTCACCTTCCTGGCAGGATCAACACCATACAGCACAGCCAATGGGATTTCATACCCGGGCCCTCCAGGAATCATTCCATTTTCATAATAATAACTTTTGGGATCATTTGTCACGAATACAAAACGACCGGATACCGGCGCCAGGAACATGCTGAAATAATCGTTGGGATGGTAATCAATACCAGGCGCAAGGATCAGGTAGGCCGGTGCAAAGAAATCTGAAGTTCGCCTTTGGACGCCCTTTCCCAGGTAATCATAGTCATAACCTGATGCAAATTGTGTACGCAGGTTACCCACCATTGCAAGGCTTAATTTATTGGTGAGATCATGACCAGCTTTGGAATAGAGGTCGATCTTGTCGTCGGTTTTTCTTACTCCCTGCGAAGTGGTATTTACCAATGCATAACCCATATCGAGGGTATTACGCCAGCTGAACTTGCCCGATTTATAATTCGCGAACAGGCCGGTATTGGCTGCAATGGAAATGGAAAATTTCTCAGCACCTGCGGCCCAGTTACTGCTTCCCCCCTGTCCAATCCCGAGTGAATAAAGTCCACCGGTTCTCCACCCCGATATATGGGTAGTATCCTCATTAAATTTTTTCTCAGTAGTTCCCTGGATCTCTTTCAATGATTTGTCTTGCGCATTTCCATGCACGACCATGCCCAGCAGTGCCAGGACCGCATACAACTTTTTCATATCTCTACTTTAAACTATTTAGAATTCTGCTTCAGCGTATCGCGGATCTCTATCAGCAACTTATCCGTAGAGCTGATCTCTTCCTTAACAGTGGCAGGAGGAGGCGTCTGCCTTTTCATCTTATTGATGGCTTTCACCATTAAGAAGATCACGAGGGCCAGCAGTAAAAAATTTATGACAACGGTTATAAAACTTCCATAGGCGAATACAGGACCCAGTGCCTGCGCCTCTGCAAGTGGAATATTTTTTGGAATACCTTTTCTCAATGGAAGATATGCATTCGTGAAATCCGGCGATCCCACGATCGCAGCAACAATAGGCATTACAAGATCCTTGATCACTGAATCGATGATCTTGTTAAATGCTGCTCCAATGATCACTGCCACAGCCAGGTCTACCACGTTTCCTTTGATCGCAAATTCCCTGAATTCTTTTACGAAGCTCATAATTTTAGATTAATGGTTATGAAGAAAGAACATAACAGGTTTAAATTCATCACAAGATATTAAAGAAATATCCTTTTAATAATGATCTTTTGATCACCCCACACAAACACTATTTTTTTACCCCGGGATATTGAAGATCGAGTGATGTCAGCAGGTCTTTCAGGCTCGATGCAAGGATATATTCCTTATACCAGTTCTGGTCTGAAGGAACAATGGTCCATGGCACTTTATTACAATGCTCAAAGCAATCTTCGTATGCCTGGTAATAACTGTCGCGCAGCGCAGCTTCAACAAAATCCTTCTCATTATATTTCCATTGCTTCCTGGGGTCATGCAATCTTTCCTGCAATCTTTCCTGTTGCTCCTTGGCAGAAACATGCAGGTAAAATTTTAAAATGCGTGTATTGTTATGGGTTTCGAGTAATTCTTCAAAGTTATTAATGGCTTCCATTCTTTTCCTCGCAAGTTCATCATCAATCATGCGATGCACTCGGGTTACCAGTATATCTTCATAATGAGAGCGATTAAATATCTGGATCATACCCTTCTTTGGCACTTCACGATGAATACGCCAGAGGAAATCGTGTGCCAGCTCTTCTTCAGTAGGCACTTTGAATGAACTTACCCTAACACCTTGTGGATTCATCTGTCCAAATACATCCCTGATGGCACCATCCTTTCCACTGGCATCCAGTCCCTGGATCACAACAAGCACCGAATATTTACCCTGTGCATATAAAACGTTTTGCAATTCATCAAGCTCTGTCAGGATATCAGCGGTTTGCTTTTTTACATCTTCCTTATCCAATTCTTTTGGCGCATCGGTAGATATATCTTTTAAAGAGATCGAACCCATATAAAGTTTATTTACTTAAAGATATTTGTTTTCTGTTTTACTTTTGCCGGTTCATGAATGCATCGCATCAAACCTTAAAGTGGTTCCTGTTCATCCTGCTCTCTTTTATCTGGGGAAGTTCTTTTATACTAATGAAAGAAGGACTTCATGTACTCAATGCTTACCAGGTTGCTTCATTGAGAATGTTATCGGGCGGGCTGGTACTGCTTCCCCTTGTATTTAAGATCTGGCGGAAATATGATTTACAACAGAAGAAATACATCCTCGCTTCCGGTTTACTCGGCAGCTTTTTCCCTGCATATCTTTTTTGTATTGCTGAAACCCGCATCGACAGTGCACTTGCGGGGTTTCTTAATTCACTCACACCCATCCTCACCATGATCATCGGGGGATGGATGTTCAAATCTGTATTCACCAGGAACAAATGGTTTGGCGTAAGCATCGGCCTAATTGGTATGGCCATGCTGCTGATCCCCGAACGTTCCAATAGCGCTTTAAATTTACTGTTCAGCATGTTCGTTCTGCTGGCAACAGTATGTTATGCACTTAATGCAAACCTGGTTGCCGCTAAATTAAAAGCCATCGGTCCAGTGGATATTGCTTCACTGGCTTTCGGCATGCTTGTTCCTCCTTCGTTGATTATTTTGTTTGCAACAGGTTTTTTCAGCCTGCCATTGTATAAAACAGAATACCTCTATTCTGTCGGCGCTTCGGTGGTATTAGGAGTTTTCGGTACTGCCATTGCTTCCATTCTTTTTTATGTATTACTGAAAAAGGCAGGTGCTTTATTTGCTTCGATGGTCACCTATGGTATCCCTTTTATTGCATTGATTTGGGGACTTGTTGCCAATGAAACAATATATACTTTACAGGT
>JAEWIW010000359.1 GCA_023386855.1 Bacteroidota bacterium
CGCGATGCTGAGTAATTTTTCACTCGATGGGTCTGCCTGCTCCGAAAGTTTTTCTGCAAACCTTACCCTTTGTTCAAATTCTATTTTCCTGTTTTCAAAAATGATCAGTCCTGCAATGGAAAAAGAAAAAATGAATAACCAGAATAGCATTTCAGAAATGTTCAACCTGAAGTTGATCCTTTCAAATATGCTTTTCTGCATGATGGCCAGGTAAAACAATAACCATAGCAGCACAAATAGGTTCAGCTCTATTCTTGTCGACCGCTGGTCAACACTCAGTAAAATCAAACCCACCACCGAACTGATGACCATTAGCCAGAACAGCCCGGGGTAATGTATCTTTTTGATGGTAGAAAGGATAACCTGCGAGATGAAAAAGAAATCAAGTGCAATGATGGCGAGGATTATGAATCCTATGAAACTGTAAATGGTAAGGCTGGAAAAATTGGTAACATTGAATGATATCTGTCCATCAGAAACCAGGCTCTGGATAATATCAGCAAAAAGAAAACTGGTGAGCACCAATAGCAGTAAAGCTATTCCTACCAGGAACCATTTCATGAATTCATAGCCTTTGAGCTTAAAGGGCCGTGGATCCAGTCGCCTGTTTAAAAAGGTGATCATCCATAATACCAGGAGGCTGTTGACGAGAAGATCGCCTAGCGAACTGAGTACCACTGATGAACTGTAGATGGCAGGGTCGAATAAAGGGAAATTTCGAAATAGAAATATCTCCGGGAAGACATAGGTAATGGTCCTCAGCAGGGTTACAGAAATGACCAGGAAAACCGTACCGGTTGCCAGTCCATATTTCCGGTATAATGCATGTGCAATATTATTGAAGAACAAGGCTCCCAGGCCCAATGCACCAATCATCAGCAGCAGTGAAACCCAGCTGGCCTGCTGGTCGCCCTCGCTGATCACTTCAAGGTAAAAAAGAACATTACCATAAATACTTTTGATGGGATGAGCAGTAGGGGTAAAACTGATATCGACCCTGCGGGTGGCTTTGGGATGGTTGACGAATTCTGTCTTCAGGTTTTCTATCTGGACAAAATATTTCCGCAACACCGGTATCAGCGCTTCAATAGAATAGTGCTGGCCATCACTTAATACGACCGACTTGCTGGTGCTTACATACAGCCCATTCTCAAGCCTTACCATCCTGCTGGCATTGGTTTCATCCATCAGGTTGAAAGGTGGTAGTGTATTCTGTGTATTCCAGAACAAAAGGGTATTATTGCTTGAATCGCGCTTATATATAAAGAACGCATACCCTTTCCTTGTATCAATGATTTCATTAAGGGTGTTCTCGCTGAAATCCCTGTTGATAAGGCTCCTAAGCAAGGCGGTATCCTGTGAAAGAGCGTTAAAATCCCTTTCACTTTTTATAATATCTTCCTGGATGGCATTGGCATAATAATTCACCGTAGTGGTGCCAAAGATCATCCGGTTGACAAAGAATGCAGTAAAAAATAACACCAGGGCAGCTACTATGATAAATACTCCCCTTGCCATTACCCTTCTTAGGAGTTCCTTCAAGATCGTTGATTTTGTTTTTTAATGGAGTTCCAGATGGCATCCATTTCCCCAAGGGTCATGTCGGCCAGTGGTTTACCGGTTTTCAATGCTTCCTCCTCCATTTGTGTAAATCTCCGGATAAATTTTTTATTCGTTCTTTCCAGGGCATTTTCAGGGTCAACTTTCAAAAACCGTGCATAATTGACCAGTGAAAACAATACATCACCGAATTCATCTTCAATTTTTCCAGGATCGTCCTGCGCAATGGCTTCCTTCAATTCTCCTATTTCTTCTTCTACTTTGAGCCATACCTGCTCCCGGTCGTCCCATTCAAAACCTACCTGCCTTGCTTTTTCCTGCAACCGCAGGGCCTTGACCATACTGGGCAGGCTTACCGGGACACCGGCCAGCACAGAACGCTTGCCTTCCTTTAATTTAAGCTTTTCCCAGTTCTGCTTTACCTCCTGTTCGTCTTTCACCACTACATCTCCATAAATATGGGGATGCCTGGCCACCAGTTTATCACTGATGGCATGAAGGGCTTCCTCGAGTGTAAACTGGTCCTGCTCTTTCGCGATCCTTGCATAAAAAAGCAGGTGCAGCATAAGATCGCCTATTTCTTCCTTTATCCCTTTGAAATCATTTTCAGTAATGGCATCAGCAAGCTCATAGGTTTCTTCAATGGTGAGTTGCCGAAGGCTTTGAATAGTCTGCTTCCTGTCCCAGGGACATTGTTCTCTCAATTCATCCATGATCCTGACCAGTCGCAAAAAGGCTTCAGCAATTTTATTTTCGTTCATATATGGTAGTTAGACCCGGAAAAATGTTATAAAAATAAACAGGACAAAAAGGAATACGATGGATATAAAGCTCAGGAAATTAAACAGGATAAATTTCCCGATCGTTTTCCTGCGGCCCTGCAGGTAAAAGTTCTTCATGGCTTTCCATGCATAATAGATGCCATAGATCAGCAATGCCGCTTCCATCCATCCCCATATGCCCCAATCCGTTGAATCCTGCAGTTTGACCAGCGCAAACAATGGCAACAGCAGCAGGAAGGTAAATACATACAGGTGAACCAGGAAAATGCCATGGTCGGCATAATAAAATTGTTTATTCCGTATGTATAGCAGTTTCAGGTAAAGGGCATAAAGAGGTAGTGAAACAAATAACAGGTAAGGGAAGGTATGCAGGAACTTATCAAGCAGCTCGCGGCCAAATTCATTCCAGCTTCCTTTGTATTCTTCCCTCACCTTGAATTCGCGGTAGGCAAACTGGCGGGTAAGCCAGGAATCTCTTTTAGCTTCGGGGAGGGATGCCTGGATGGAATCGTATTCCTTGCGGTTATTACCCTTTTTGCTTTTGGCCATCCGGGCCGAAAACTTTTTCAGCGCGGAGGAATCCAGGCCAAGCTCGGAGCTTATGGAATCGCGCTGTGCAGCAGCCTGGGCCAGTAGCACGGAATCCTTTGGGGAGGTTTCATCCAGGTCAAGGTTTATTTTTTTGACATTGAACAGGCTGAAAAAAACCAGGAAAAACAGGGCGGAAGTAAAAACGTACATCCTCACAGGGTTCAGGTAGCGCATCCTTCTTCCCGCCATATATTCACGCGAAAGAAAGCCGGGACGACGGAACAATAAGCCCACTGTGGTAAAGAACTTGCCGTCGAAATGGGTGATATCGTTAAAAAAATGTGTAACAAGGTGCCAGAACGACTCCTTTGGCTCGATATTTTCCTGCCCACAATGGTGGCAGAACCGGTCGATCAGCTCTGTGTTACAATTAAGACAAATCTTTTCCTTTCTCTCTCTTGAATGGGACACGGGGGTTATTTTTTTAAAATTATGAAAACAAAAAATACCGTTATTTCGCCAACGCTTAATAATCATTCATGAAAAAATTCCTGGTATCCTGTGGCCTTATTATCTTTTTTTTCAACTCCAATGCACAGGAGTTTTATAAAGACATTTTTCTTACCCGGCATCATAATGAAAAACATGATGCGTTGAAAAAAGCCGGGGTCAGAAAAGTTACACTTTCAAGCCTGGAAGCCGACGGTATAGCTTCCGAAGGTTTTTCAGGAGAGCAACAACTCAGCCCTTCTTTTGATAAAATGATCACCAGGATGACCCTCCCTGCTTCCGCCAGCTCATACATTGAAAATACTTATGATTCCAGGGGCAGGCTGGTTAAAACCTACGACAGTACCGAGATATCCACCAGCATCACTGAATATTCCTATGATGATAAAGGTAACCTCAGCAGGCTTTCGAACAGTTCCTATGCAACAGGGCTTCCGCCCGAAGAAGAGGTTCATGAATGGAAAACCGATGCTTCAGGACATTACATCCATATGACAAAAAAACGGAATGGTTCCGAAATCACCGAATATGAATTGATATCGGATGAAAAAGGAAATGTAATCGAAGAAAGGCCATCAAGAAATGGAAAGGCTTTACCTGTTGTATTCTATTACTATGATGATCAAAACAGGCTTACAGATGTAGTAAGATATAATGCCCGTGCTAAAAGGCTTTTGCCCGATTTTGTAATGGAATACAACCCTGAAGGGCAACTTTCCACTCTTATGATTGTTCCTGAAGGTTCGGATGATTATCAACGCTGGGTTTACCAGTATGATTCCAATGGACTCCGTACCAAAGAGTCATGTTATAACAAAAGAAAAATGCTGCAGGGCGTAATGAAATACGCCTATAGCAGCTGAGGTAAAGAATGATGAGTAAGAATTTTCTGAAGCTGGTGTTCATAGGCCTTGCTTTTTTCTTAGGCAATACCACTATAAAAGCAAATGATGCTCCTGTACCTGCAGGCGTTCGGCATGACTATCTTGATTTGAATGCCTTTGGATTGAAAGGTGATAATACCGATGAATCAGCAAAGTTGCAGGAAGCTATTGATAAGGCAACCAAGGAAGGATTGACCATTACGGGTAAAGGAGTTTTTAATCTGGGTGGGAAAACGCTTGAAGCTAAATTGCCCCTGAAGATGGAAGGGAAAAAGCGCGGCGAATTTGTGATCAGGAACGGTAACTATATTCTTGCTTCATCTGATATATATTTAAACCAGGTAAGTTTCAACGACTTTAAAACCGCCGCTTTTTACTATCCACCGAATACCGCGCCGGGTAAAGAAATAATAATGGAAGTGGTAGACTGTGATTTTATCAATGATCATGCGGCCATTTATTCCAGGGGTGAATCTTACAACACCATCCTGAAAAATTCCAGGATCACTGGTTCAAGCTTCATCAATTCAAATATGCAGCCATTTACCTGAAGTTTAATTACCGCGAC
>JAEWIW010000382.1 GCA_023386855.1 Bacteroidota bacterium
GGTTTCGTTTGAATCAAAAGCGCAGGATATTCACCTGTCGCAGTTCTACGAGATGCCACTCATGCGGAATCCCGCGCTGGCAGGCATCTTCACGGGCGATTACCGGCTACAGGTGTTGATGCGGCAACAATGGTCAAGTGTATCACATCCTTTTGTTACCGGCATTTTCAGCGGTGAATATAAAATGCCTATTGGCAAGTCGGATGATTTTATCACCGGTGGTATACAGATGTTCTCCGACCAGGCTGGTGCCGTGAGTCTTACCAATTCGCAGTTGCACGGAACAGTGAACTATCACAAATCCCTGAGTGGCCAGAAGCCAATGTATCTTTCGCTGGGACTAACGGGAGGGGTTATACGCAAATCGATTAACCTCGACCAGGTGACCACCGACAATCAATGGATCGGGGGATTCGATGAATCAAGACCATGGGGTGAAACCAAACTGGTATCACAATTCTTTGCTCTTGATGCTGGTGTAGGACTAAGCTATAATGCCAATTTTGGAAGAAAGGAAAAGAACATGTTTTTTGTAGGAGCCGCTATACACCACCTGAATAAACCAAGGAATTCCTTCTATGCTTCCGATAATATTCCCCTGCCCCAGCGAAAAGTTATTTCTGTTGGAATAAGATGGGGAGTGGATGATTTCGCTTCTTTTGTTGTGCAGGCCGATCATGTAAGCCAGGGAGGTTCCGAAGAATTGCTCACGGGAGCAATGTACAGTTATAACCTCGACCGTGACCCGGATAATCCGGTTTATAGCATCCATGCAGGGGCATTTATTCGCTGGAAGGATGCGATTATACCGGTGATCAAGATGCAGAAAAAACAGCTGGCCATTGGCGTGAGTTATGATATTAATATCAGTCCTTTAAAAGCGGCAAGCCGTGGAAGAGGTGGCTTTGAACTTTCTCTCAGTTATATTGGTTTTACCAAAAAAATGAGCTCATCCCAGGAGAAGGTTCTTTGTCCTAAGTTTTAGCAGTGTCGAAATCATGTCCGAAGGCGGATCATAGCGATCCAAATTACTGTCCTGCGTTTTGAAAGGGTCGAACCTATTATTGTGTTTTATTTTGCTTTTCAGGAAATATTAACATAGGGATTGGGTTGATTGCATGCTTTGAGTTTTTTTTGTACCGACTTGGTTGTAAATTTGATGGAAATCGGATATCTTGACGCCAATGAAGATTTTTTACCTATTGTGCTTATCCTTATTTGTAACCTTACAAGCCAGTAGCCAGGAACGCCCTGTTCCCGGGAAGGAATCTCTTGTCCGCATGCTCAAGTTCTATCCTAACCCTGCTATTTCCCAGATCAATTTTGATTTTATAAAAGGCTATGACCGCAGTTATAGCTTACAGATCTTCAGTTTTTTAGGGAAGAAAGTATTTGAACTGAATAATGTTACGCCGAAAACCAACGTTAATCTTTCCAATTTTTATCGTGGTGTATATATATACCAGCTCAGGGATAAAAATGGCAAGGTAGTGGAAAGCGGCAAGTTCCAGGTTTCCAAGTAATAACGATCTTACAACACCTGCACAATAAGAAATTTCAGGTAATGGGTATTCTCCCATCCATAAATGATAGGATGATCGGCCGATTGTGCCTGGAAAGTAACCTGCCGAAGTGTTCTCCGGGCATCTTTTGCGGCCAGCTGTATAGTTTGAAGAAATAATTCGGGTGAAACCAGGTTGGTGCAACTTGAAGTAACCAGGAATCCACCAGGTTTTACAAGTTTCATTCCACGTAGATTGATCTCTTTATAACCGGTAATAGCCTTCTGGATATTTTCTCTTGTTTTTGTGAAGGAAGGTGGATCAAGCATCACCACATCATATTTTCTTCCCTCCTTACCCCATTGCTTGAGCACATCAAAGGCATTTACAGCGGTAAACCTGCAGGTTTCGCCATAACCATTGAGCTGGGCATTTCGGTTAGCCTGGTCAACGGCATTTTGAGAAATATCGAGTCCCAATACCGACTTCGCACCATAATGAGCAGCATGAATTTCAAATGTTCCCGTGTAGGTAAAGGCTCCCAAGACATCGGCTCCCTTTACAATATGACGAATGGCGCGGCGGTTATCCTGTTGATCGAGGAAATACCCGGTTTTTTGTCCATTTTCAATATCAACATGAAACTGTAAACCATTTTCATTGATGATGATGGAAGGATCAAAGTCACCATACAAGGGTCCTTTTTGCTGGGTCAGTCCCTCCAGTTCACGAACCGGAACGTCATTTCGTTCATAAATACCTTTGGGAGAGAATATTTTCACCAGGGCATTCACAATAGCCGGCTTCCAAAGGTCGATACCCAGGGCAAGGGTCTGGATGACGAAGTAATCATTGAATTTGTCAATGATAAGCTGGGGTAGCATATCCGCTTCTCCAAAGATGAGCCGGCAATTTTCGGTATAGCCAATCTGCTGGCGATAATTCCAGGCGGATAGGATCCGGTCGTAAAAGAATTTTTCGTCAATGGTTTGATCCCTGTCGCGCGTGAGTAACCTCACCAGGATCTGCGACCTGGGGTTTATGTAACCCCGTCCAAGGAACTTTTGGTCGATGGTAAATACATCTGCAATTCCACCGGGATCAGCACTTCCGTCTACTTCATGCACTTCATTGGCAAATATCCATGGATGCCCGTTCAATACCCTGTTACTGATCCTCCTCTTTAATATTACCCTGGTC
>JAEWIW010000016.1 GCA_023386855.1 Bacteroidota bacterium
CTGAATGGAAGAGTGGGGATACACAACCAGCGGTTTGAACTGGGATTCTGGATGAGGAATATTACCGATACAAGGTATGTGGATTATGCCTATGATTTTGGTGCTGTGCATCTTGCAGATCCTGCAACCTTAGGAGGAAGCATCAGGTTTAATTTCTAGGTAGAAGGTTTAAATAATGTAAAGGACCGGGATATTAGAAAGCGACAGCTTTTAGCACCCCGGTCTTTTTCATAAAGGACTGGGACGCTAATGAAATATTAGTTATTCCGGTCCTTTTCAAATTTCTGCATGAACCGGCTTGCGGTTAGTCCATGTATGATCACCGAAAGAAATACGATCAGTGATACCAGTGCCCAGATCTCTCTTTCCTGGAAGCCGGTGACCATGGTGAAGGCAAATGCCAGGTAAAAGAAGGAACCGATCCCCCTGATGCCGAGGAAGCTGATAGCCAGTTTTTCTTTCATGGATATTTTGGTATTGATGAGTGTAAGCATCGCACATGCCGGCCTGATTACAAACAGGAAGAGCAGTGCCATCAATAAGTGCTTCCAGGTGAGCGGATCAAAGATGCCATGTACAATTGTTCCGCCCAACAATAACAATACGATCGCCAGCAGCATTCTTTCTACCTCGTCCATAAAAGCATGAAGCTTCCTGTGGTATTTATGATCCATCTGGTAATTGCGCAGCGTTAACGCGGTAATGAACACTGCTATGAAGCCGTAACCACTCACCATTTCTGTTGCCCCATAAGTGAGCAGTGTTGCCGACAAGGCAACAAATCCATCGCGGGTATATAATGAACTGAATTTTCCCGGCAGGTCAAAAACTAGGTAAGCTATAAAACGGCCTAAAATATAACCCATGATGACCCCTGCAAATACTTTGTATAGCAGGTAGAACAGTGCCCATTCGGTGTAGGTATGGTCGGTGGTAGAAAGCATTATGGCCAGCCAGGTGAAAGGAAAGGCCATGCCATCATTCAGTCCTGCCTCGGCAGTAAGCGAAAACCTTACGGTATGTGGTGTGTTTTCCAAAGGTGGTCCCACCTGTACATCGGAAGCCAGCACGGGATCGGTTGGAGCCAGCGCTGCCGCCAGCAGCAATGCGGATGCGATGGGCATTTCAAGCCATTCAGCGCCAAGCCAGGTTACGATGCCGATGCAGAGGATCATGGTGATCACCACCAGCTTGAAAGGGATCCTCCATTGTTTAAAAGAAAATTTTTCATCGATCTTTAACCCTGTACCCATTAGGGAAATAATCACCACAAGTTCTGTAAGGTGAAGGGTAAATTCTTTATGGTCGAAAGGATCGGGAAAGGGTAAGGTACCGGTAAGAGAAAAGACGAGCATGCCCGCAAGCACATAGATAAGAGAGTAAGATATCTTGGTCAGCCTGGTGATGGCCGGCATCCAGGCCATTCCAAGGGCCGCGATGCCGATCACCATTAAGCTGAAAAAATATCCATGCATGCTGCTGTTGTTGCAAAGGCAATGCCTTGGTTGGATCAGAGATCAGAATAAGCCGTAGGCTTCAAGAACAAAATATCCGCTTTTGATACATTGTTCTGGTATTCGGGCATAGAAGAAAGGGTCTTCCATTCAGGATCATTACCAAAGGCCTTCCAGTGTTCATTCCTTTTATCCATATTCTCAAAAGTGGTCATATACATCAGGTTGGGCATCCTGCTTCCATAAAGCACTTCAGCATAGAATACGGCATGGAACCCAAGCCGGTCGAACAGTTTCACTTCACCACCCTTATTGAACATCTGTACTTTGTTGGCATATAGGTTTTCTGTTGGTCCCTCGTAACTCCTCAACTCATAAACCCTTTCAGCAGGGTCATTTTTCCAGCCTGGCTTTGAAAATACCGGGTGATCACTGAATGCTTTCAGTAAAATTCTTTCCTGCCTGAGGAAGGGAGGATGATCATGCGCAGCATTAAGATAAGCACTTCCTTTTTGCAGGTAATTGTTATCCGCATCCAGTTTTTGCTGGTAGCCCGCTGCCTGTTCAGCGTTGCGCAAAGGGATCAATACATATAACTTTTTTACCGCTGCCGTATCGTTGGCTATAGCGGTAAATACCCCGACGGCGGGAATGCCCTGTTTTTTCAAAGCAGGCACCAGTGCGTTTTCCAGGTAATTTTCAACGGAAGAAAGCTGGCTGTTGTCAGCGAGTGAATAAACCCTTAACTCATAAAACTCCAGCTTTGGCTTTGGGCCATTTGAGTAAGCTGTCACCATACAAAACAACCCGAGGGCAATGGATAGAACATATTTTTTCATAATTGCACCAATTAAGTTTTGCCGTTAAATTACACCAATCGGGGGTATTGTTATATTTGAAAGATGAAAATTGCAGAAGTGACCGGCATGCTGGAGCAGCTGGCTCCGCCGGAACTCCAGGAATCATATGATAATGCGGGATTGATCACGGGCAATGCCTCTACGGAATGCACAGGTATCCTTTGCACACTGGATGCAACAGAGGAAGTGATTGATGAAGCCATTGCCGCTGGGGTGAACCTGGTTGTTGCGCATCATCCCATCATATTTTCAGCACTGAAAAAGATCAATGGAAAGAATTACGTGGAACGGACGGTGATCAAAGCTATCCGCAACGATATAGCGATTTATGCCATCCATACCAACCTCGACAATGTGATCAATGGGGTAAATGGACGCATGGCTGATTTGCTCGGGCTGCAGCAGCGGCAGGTACTTTCTCCCAAAAAAGAAATGCTCCGGAAACTGTACAGCTTTGTTCCTCACGATCACCTTGATAAGGTCAGGGACGCGGTTTTCAGGGCAGGAGCCGGTTATATCGGCAATTACAGCGAATGCGGTTTTACGGTTAAAGGCACAGGCACCTTCAAGGCAAATGAAGGGGCGGATCCTTTCGTAGGAGAAAAAGGACAGCGGCATGAAGAGCCGGAAACCAGGTTCGAAGTGGTTTTCCCTCATTTCCTGCAGGATTCGGTAGTGAAAGCCTTACTGGAAGCCCATCCTTACGAGGAAGTGGCCTACGACATCCTGGCGTTAAAGAACGACTGGCTGCAGGTGGGTTCAGGGTTAACAGGCTCATTACCAGCAGCAATGGATGAGGTTGAATTCCTCGGGATGGTGGCAGAGAAATTCCGCCTTAAGGTGATCAGGCATACCGCTTTTACAGGTAAAAAACTCAAGAAAGTAGCTTTATGTGGTGGCGCGGGCAGCTTTCTATTAAAGGACGCCCTGGTATCTGGAGCGGATATTTACCTTACGGCCGACATGAAATACCACGAATTCTTTGATGCGGAGGGCAGGATCCTTGTTTGCGATATCGGGCATTATGAGAGTGAACAGTTTACAGTTGACCTGCTGAATGAAATTTTGGTGGAAAAATTCCCTACCTTTGCCGTCCTTAAATCGAAGGTGGTGACCAACCCGGTGCAATACTTTTCGATAAATAACAAATTACAAACAGACCATGGCCAACGTTAAAGATTTTTCGGTAGAGGAAAAATTGTCCTCACTGGTTACCCTGCAGAAGATCGAATCAAAGATCGATGAGATCCAGGTGTTAAAAGGTGAACTTCCCATGGAAGTAAGCGACCTGGAAGATGAGATCACCGGATTGCATGCACGCCAGACCAGGATCGAAGAGGAGATCAACGGCATCCAGGAATTTATCAACCAGAAGAAAGAAGCGATCAAGGAAGCAGAAGCCCTGATCAAGAAATACGAGAAGCAAAGCGAGAACGTAAAGAACAGTCGTGAGTTTGAAGCGATCAGTAAGGAAATTGAAATGCAGCAGCTGGAAATGAAACTTGCTGAAAAGCATATCAAGGATGCTAATGAAGAGATTGCCGAGAAAGTGGTGGTACTGGAAAAAGCTAAAAAGAATCTCGGAAATAAAGATGGTATCCTGACCGCAAAGAAAGGTGAACTGGAAAAGATCATTGCTTCTACTGAAAAGGAAGAAAATCATTTCAATAAACTTTCTTCTGAAGCAAGGGAGAAAGTGGAAGGAAGGTTGCTGAATTCCTACGACAGGATCCGTAAAAATTACCGCAATGGCCTTGCGGTGGTTCCAGTTGAAAGAGATGCCTGCGGTGGTTGCTATAATGCCATCCCGCCCCAGCGCCAGAGCGAGATCAAGCAGCGCAAAAAGATCATCGTTTGTGAGAACTGCGGAAGGATCCTGGTGGATCGCGACCTGTTCGACAGCGTTGAAGTAAAATAAATTAAGATCATTCTTATACATTACAGGTTGCCAAAAGGCAACCTTTTTTGTTTGTTGTTGATATCTTGCATACCATGGGAGAACTGGTTCGTTTGTTGTTCATGACTGTTTTACTGGCTGGCTTCCTGCTAACACCGGGAACCCATGCCAACCCGGTTTATGACTTCAACGATAACTGCAGGAATGCATACAATGCTGTAATGCAATTAAGGGTACAGGAAGCCTCGAGGCTGCTGGCAATAGAAAAGCATTCCAATCCTTCCAACCTGGTTCCTGTGATGCTCGAAAATTATATCGACTTCTTTGAGCTCTTTTTTAATGAAGATCCTGCAGCGTACCGGCGATACCAGGGCAATTACCAGCGAAGGCTTGAATTGCTTTCCAGCGGGCCGGAAAATTCACCCTATTACCTACATGCGAAATCCGTTGTTCACCTGCAATGGGCTTTTATCCAGGTCAAATTTGGAAAACACTGGGATGGAGGATGGTCGTTCAGGAGGTCCTTTCTTCAAAGCAGGGAAAATAACCGGAAGTTCCCCGGCTTTACACCTTCACTCCTTTACGTAGGCGCCATGGAAACCGCCGCCGGCACCATTCCTGATGGTTATAAATGGTTATCCGGTTTGCTGGGAATCAAAGGCTCTATCGATGCCGGGATCAAAAAACTTGAAACATTTATAAATGATAAGGAGCCGCTGAGCGAATTGTACCGGGATGAAGCCATCTTCTATTATTTATATCTGCGCAATTACGTGTTGAATGATCGCAAGGGTGTGTTCCAATATTTGCAGGATCACTCTTTCGACCTGGTCAATAACCATCTCTTTGCCTATATGGCTGCCAACCTGAGCATCAATAACCAGCGTTCCGCGAAAGCGCGATCCATTATCAGCGCTATTAACAGGTCGGCTGAATACCTTCAAACACCGGTATGGGATCTTGAAATGGGATATGCAAAACTATATATGCTCGACAAGAGTGCCGGCGCGCATTTTGAGCGGTTCATCCGTGATTTCAGGGGCCGGTATTATGTCAAGGATGCGCTTCAGAAACTGAGCTGGTATTATTACCTGCAGGGCAACAGGCAACAGGCGCAGCGTTACAGGGATATGATTCTTGAAAAAGGAACCCTTGATACGGAGGCAGATAAGCAGGCTAACAAGGAAGCACAAACGAAGCAGTGGCCAAACCCATTATTATTAAGGGCAAGATTGCTTAATGATGGTGGAAACAACAGGGAAGCACTTGCCCTGCTGCATGGAAAAACAATTGATGATTTTGAACGACGGGAAGATAAACTGGAGTTTGCCTATCGTGCAGGACGTTTATTTGATGACCTTGATAATGAAGAACAGGCTATCCGCTTTTATAAGCTGGCATTGTCGCTCGGGGAGAAAAGACCGGAGTATTTCGCCGCCCGTGCTGCCTTGCAGATCGGGTATATTTTTGAAAAGAAACAATTGTGCGACGAGGCTGGTATATGGTTTAGAAAATGCCTGGAGATGAAGGATCACGATTATAAAAATTCACTCGACCAGAAAGCAAAGGCAGGCATCATGCGTTGCAGGTAAGCTTTTTTGATCATCCTGCCACGAGGTATTGTGGAGAAAAAGCAAGTAAAAAACTTTTTCCAGATGCTTCAATAGTAGGAATTTTATAGCCAATAATTTCTTATGCTGAAAAGGCTGCAGATTCGCAATTACGCCATCATTGACGAGATCACCATCGATTTTTCTCCCCGCCTGAATATTATTACAGGTGAAACGGGTGCAGGTAAATCCATAGTAATGGGTGCTTTATCCCTGATCCTTGGCGAAAGGGCCGATACTTCTGTTTTATTGAACAGGGAGAAGAAATGTTTCGTGGAGGGAGTATTCGATATTTCAGGAAAGGCCATGGTGAAGCAGCTTATTGCAGAAGAAGAACTGGACCCCGACAATGAACTCGTGATCCGTAGGGAGATCGCCGTAAACGGTAAATCCCGTGCTTTCATAAATGATACGCCCGTTAACCTTGAATTGTTGAGAACGGTCAGTTCATTGCTGGTTGATCTTCACCGGCAATTTGATACCCTGCAATTGGGTGATGCTGGTTTCCAGCGGCAGGTGCTGGATGCGCTAGCAGAAAATGCATCCCTTCTAAATCAATACCAGCAAGGCTTTCAGCAGCTTGTTGCAAGCAGGGATAAATTGCATGAGCTACAATTGCAAAAAGAACAGTTCAATAAGGAATATGATTTCAACAAGTACTTATTTGATGAACTTGAAGAAGCTTCCTTTGCTGAGAATGAACTGGAAGACCTTGAATCAGAATTGAAATTATTATCCAATGCGGAAGGGATCAAGAACCTTTTAAGCAGGATATCCTTTCAGCTGAATGAAGGTGACCAGCCGTTGTTGCCGGAAGTAAAATCACTATCCTCCCAATTGCTGCCATTTGCAGGTATGCATTCCGGCATTGAAGACCTGGGTAAAAGATTACAATCGGTATATATTGAATTGCAGGATATCGTTTCAGAAGCTGATCATATC
>JAEWIW010000118.1 GCA_023386855.1 Bacteroidota bacterium
GCTGGAGATCGGGTAAGAGTTCTTCTAATATAACGGAATCAGAAGGCGATAATTGCAAGGTTGCCGGGAATAAACTTCTCTGTGTCACAACAGGCCTTCCTCTTGCTGCATCAAGCAATCGTTCATATAAAATTCTTTCATGCGCCAGCTGCTGGTGTACCAATATAAATCCACGGTTAGTGGGTGTAACAATATAAGTATTCAGCAACTGGGTAATGGTATGGTTCGACTGGTCAACTTCAAGCGCTGTTTTGGAAGAGAACCCTGCATATTCTATCCGGCTGTTCAATCCCCCGGCCTGTGAATATTCAGCATTACTGAAGTAATCACCAGGTGCAGCAAGTCCTGCACCCGTATTCATCATGCCCGTTCCACTGCTGCTGCCATTACCGCCACGTTCTTCATCAGTTGTGCCTGCATGCCTGCCCATCAAGCTCTGCCATCCTTCAAGATTACTCTTTTGCGGCTCAATAAAATGTGCCTGGTTCTTTTGTGTAAAACTTTGGTAGAGTGATGATGAGGACATCTGCCTGATCGTTTCCTCGGTTACCGGTTTACTTACCGCATCGAGTTGCTGGATACCAGGGTCAAGGTCAAAATCAAGGGTAGGCGTAATACTGAATTGAGCAAGTGAATGCTTAACCGCTGCCTGCACAAAAGCATACACGATCTTTTCATCTTCAAACTTGATCTCCTGCTTGGTAGGATGGACGTTCACGTCAACCTGCGTAGGATCAAGATCAATGAACAGCACATACATGGGAAAGCTGTCGCTGCTGATCATTTCCTGGAAAGCCGCCATCACCGCGTGGTTCAGGTATGGACTCCTGATATACCGGTTATTGACAAAAAAATACTGGTCGCCCCTCGTTTTCTTTGCCGCATCGGGTTTGCCGACAAACCCAGTGATGTTGAGATAATCGGTTTTTTCCTGTACCGTCACCAGCTTTGAAGCATAATGGTTACCCAGGATCTGCACGATCCTTTGCTTCAGCGTTCCTTTTTCGAGGTGGAACACCTGTTGTCCATTGCTGGTCAGCGAGAAAAATATATTGGGAAATGACATGGCCACGCGGATGAATTCATCCACGATATGGCGCATCTCAGCGGCATTGCTTTTAAGGAAATTCCTTCTGGCCGGAACATTGAAGAAAAGATTCTTCATCGAAATGCAGGTGCCTGGCGCAGTGGCCACAGGTTCCTGCCTTGTTACCATGCTGTTCTCCACTTCCAGGAAAATGCCCGTATCCTCATCATGCTTCCTGGTTTTGAGTTCTACCTGCGATACGGCGGCAATGGATGCCAGTGCTTCGCCCCGGAAACCCATGGTCCTGATATGAAACAGGTCGTCAATATTGCGGATCTTGGAGGTGGCATGTCGCTCAAAACTCATGCGTGCATCGGTTTCACTCATCCCCTTTCCATTATCCACCACCTGTATCAAGGCCTTGCCCGCATCATTAACAAATAGTTTAACTTCTGTAGCACCCGCATCTACGGCGTTCTCCATCAATTCTTTAACCGCGCTGGCCGGCCTTTGAATTACTTCCCCCGCTGCAATCTGGTTCGCTATGTTATCTGGTAGTAATTGAATGATGTCTGCCAATTCTTCTTAATTTGGGTTGCAATTTATGCAATAATCTAAGCCTTTAAGCAAACGATATGATCAGATCCCTGTTGGTTTTCGCCTGGTTTTTAGTATGTGGTTCCGGATATGCGCAGCAAATGAATACCTATAATGCAAACAGGTGGGTAGACAGTATTTTCAAAACGCTGACTCCCGATCAAAAGATCGCTCAGCTCATGATCCTTCGTACCTCGGCTATCGATCCCTCTTCACGCAATATTATTTTTTATGAAAAGGAAGTGGAGGATGCGATCAGGAAATATAATATCGGCGGTATCTGCCTTTTCCAGGGCGGCCCGCTCAGGCAGGCTACAATGGTTAATCACCTGCAATCTGTAGCACGCACACCATTGCTGGTAACTATCGATGGGGAGAATGGTGTGGGTATGCGCTTCGACAGCGTCCAGGGCCTTCCAAGGATGATGATGCTTGGTGCCGTGCAGGATCCTAACCTGGTGTACCAGTACGGAAGGGTCGTTGGTGAACAATGTAACAGGGCGGGTATTCAACTGAACTACGGACCGGTAATTGATATCAACAATAATCCTGCAAACCCTGTCATCAATGACCGTTCTTTTGGTGAAGATAAACACCAGGTTGCTTTGAAAGGATTACTGTATTTGAAAGGCGTGCAGGAAATGAACGTACTGAATTGTGCCAAGCATTTTCCCGGTCATGGTGATGTTAGCGTGGATTCTCATTATGATCTTCCCGTAATCAACAAAAGCCGAAAGGAACTTGATTCACTCGAGCTTTATCCTTTCAGAACCCTTATCGGTGCAGGAATTGGTGGCGTTATGGTTGCGCATCTGAATCTTCCCTCTATCGATGCCACTACTAACAGGGCCGCATCGGTTTCAAAAAAACTTATTACCGATGTACTGAAAAAAGACCTTCGTTTCAAAGGCCTTGTGATCACCGACGGGCTTGAAATGAAAGGAGTGACAAAATATTTCGGCAAAGGCGAGTTATCTGCAGAAGCATTGATCGCAGGCAATGATATTCTTTTACTTCCAGAAGATGTAAGTGCGAGTATCGAAGCCATCAAAAAAGCCATCAGCAGGAAAAAATTAAGCTGGTCCGATATTGATGAGAAAGTGAAAAAGCTATTGCATGCAAAGTTCAGGTCAGGACTTGCTTCACGC
>JAEWIW010000214.1 GCA_023386855.1 Bacteroidota bacterium
ATGGTGCATTGATGTGGTGTAGCGAGAAGAATTACGAAAAGCTAAAGCAACTGGAACATGGGGTGGTTATCTGTAAGCAGGTAAAGGAAGAAGATAAAAAAGAAGGAGTAACCTATATCTGTACCGATCAGCCGCGAAGGTCATTCATGAAAATATTGCAGGCATTTTTCGTGCAGAAAAGAGCGCCATCGATATCTGGAAAAGCAACCATTCATGAAACGGCAAAGATAGGAGAAGGTTGTTATGTTGGTGATCATGCAGTGATCGAAGCAAACGTAGTGATGGGAAATAATTGCGTTATCGATCATAATACGGTGATAAAAGAAGGAACTAAAATAGGGAACAGGGTAGTGATAGGGTGCAACTGTTCGATTGGTGGAGTGGGCTTTGGATATGAAAAAGAAGAAGATGGAGATTTTGAATTGATCCCGCATATTGGAAACGTGGTAATAGAAGATGATGTTGAAATAGGAAACAATACCTGTATCGACAGGGCGGTGATGGGCAGCACGGTGTTGCATGAAAATGTAAAAGTCGATAACCTGGTGCATATCGCGCATGGAGTTGTGGTGGGAAGAAACAGTATGGTGATTGCCAATGCCATGGTAGCGGGCAGCGTGGTGATCGGGAAGAATTCATGGATCGCGCCGTCCGCATCCATACTTAACCAGAAAACGGTAGGCGATGATGTAGTGATAGGATTAGGGGCTGTTGTATTAAAAGATGTTGTTGATGGGGCCACGATCGTGGGTAACCCAGGAGAGGATATCAGGGAATTTCTGCAAAAGAAAAAGGCGATACAGGGCCTAATGAAGGGGGATGTGAAGCAATAGTGACCGGGTAATATATCAGCTATAATATTGTATCAAGGCAGGGAATTTGTATATTTTCCGCCATGGCTTCATCATCTATTTCAGGAAAAGAATTAAGGAAACTTAGCTTCCCGCAGGGGCCTGCTGTTGGACTGGCCATTGATGCTGTACAACGGTTTTACAAGCACCATAAAAAGCATGATGTGCTGAAGCTGCTGCAGGAAGTGTTGGAAGATCCCCTGCATTTCACAAAAGACGAAGCCTTCAGTAAGGTAGCCGATGCACTGATCCCCAAGCCAACAGAAAGGGAAGGCGAGATCCCCTTGTTACAGGATCCTGTTCCATTCAATGTATTTGGTGCCATGCACATCGAAGAAGGAGCGCTTGCACAAATGAAGCAGGCAGCGGTGCTGCCCGTATCTGTTGCAGGCGCATTGATGCCTGATGCGCACCAGGGCTATGGCCTTCCTATTGGTGGTGTACTGGCAACGCATAACGCGGTGATCCCTTATGGAGTGGGAGTGGATATTGGATGCAGGATGTGCCTGTCAGTATTCGATATTCCCACTGAAGAACTGGAAAAAAAGCAAAGTGTTTTTTCTCGTGAACTCAATGCCAATACCTTGTTTGGCGCTGGTAAAGAATTCAAAAAGATCATTGATCATCCCGTGTTGGAGCATAAAGCTTTTGAAGATGTGAACATGCTAAGGAGCTTAAGAGATACTGCAGCCAGGCAATTGGGTAGTTCGGGATCGGGTAATCATTTTGTTGAATTCGGAGAAGTGGAGATCATGGAATATGATGAGGTGCTGAAGCTGGCTCCTGGTAAGTATCTGGGGTTATTATCACATTCCGGTTCAAGGGGATTGGGAGCAAATATTGCGAATCATTATACGAAGCTGGCTAAAAATAAAAGAATGCTTCCCAAAGATGCTTCCAACCTTGCGTGGCTGGGTCTGGATGAGCAGGAAGGGATGGAATACTGGATCGCGATGAATCTTGCAGGTGATTATGCATCTGCCTGTCACCATGTGATCCATGATAAAATAGCTCATAGTCTTGGTCGAGAGCCTTTGCGTATAGTGGAGAACCATCACAATTTTGCCTGGAAAGAGATCTATGAAGGACAGGAAGTGATCGTGCACAGGAAAGGAGCAACGCCGGCAGGGAAGGATGTATTGGGTATCATACCCGGGTCCATGACTGCGCCCGGCTTTATTGTAAAAGGGAAGGGAGAGAACGCTGCTTTATCATCAGCATCACATGGTGCCGGTCGTAGGATGAGCCGGACGGCAGCAATGAAATCCATCACGCATGACCAGCTTAAGCATGAATTAAAAAAGCACCAGGTCAAACTCATCGGCGGTGGACTGGACGAAGCCCCGGGTGCTTATAAGGATATTGAAGTAGTAATGAAATCGCAGCAGCAACTGGTGGAAGTGGTGGGAAAATTTCAACCCCGGATCGTTAGGATGGATGGGTGACAGGACTTTAATTCAATGCCTCGAAAATATATTCAAGCTTTGTGGCTTCCATAATTTTTCTAACCGGTGCTCCATCGGCAGTTTCCTGTTCCCATTTAATAAGCCTGATCTCGCCATTGTCGATCTCGATACCCGTAATATCACCGTCTGAAAAGCAGCAGCAACCTGTATTGAAATAGGATGGGTTCACTTCAATTTTTGATGTAGCCTTGCCTGCATATTCAGATTTTCTTTTTTCCAGTTCAGCAGTTAGTTGTAGGATTAACTGGTCATTTTTTTCTGCAGTGGCTCTTACAATTTCTTTTTCCAGTCGTTCGATATGATCAAGCGATGCAAAGACCGGTTTATGGGTATGGCCTGTAATAAGGATCAGCCGGCTTTGTTCGGAGCTCCAGTCGTAAAGAATGCGGTTATGCTTATCTACCAGGGCATAAGAATCGGATAAGGTATTCAGGCTGATATCCAGGAATCGTTGAATGGGTGTCCAGATGGCTGCAACGAACCAGGTGCTAAACCAGTTGCCATCGCTGCGGTTATCGCCCTGGTGGCCATGGGTAAGAAAAATGCGGTATTCCTTACCATCATGCGTGGTGTTCAGGATAAATCCTTCACACACATCGAGCTTGTCGCCAAATAACGGTTTAAGGAACATGTTGCGCGGAAAAGAAAATTTCCAGGCCAGGTCGTGGTTGCCGAAAGTGCGGTAGTAGCGGTTATCCAAAAGAAATTGAACTTCTTTTAAAAGAGAATCGCGGTTGATGTCAACGGCCGCTTTTTCAGTGTTTTCCCAGAGTTCTTCACAGTCACCAAGATTAAAAAATGTAAACCCTTCTTTAAAATAATGATCCAGTGCCGTTATATAATTTTTCTTTGAAAGCCTGAAGTCGTCGGCAAAATCATTGCCACCCTTGTGCTGGTCGGAAAAAATGATGAACCTGCTGGAACTGGTGAAGGGGATTATCTTACCATCGGTTTTTTTGGTAATAATGCGGGAGAGCAGGTCGGAAAGGGAGCTGAAAACATCGTCGCGGTGCGGAGAAGAGGTAAAGTGATTGGCGGCCCAAAGTATAGGGCGTGTAAAAATTTTTTTCAGTATTTTGCGTAACATCATTGAGGGATCGTTGGTTTTAAGATAATAAATCTTCAATAACTACCGCCGCTTATGGACACGGACCATCACCAGTTGAAAAAATATTCCAGGGCATTCTGGGTCCTCATGTTACTCAATATTTTTTATTTGATCTGGATGAAGCAATGGCTTCTGCCACTGACGACCGGCGATATACTGTCGCTGGAGATCGCCAGGACGGTACCCAGGGCAAGGCAGTTACTGGCAGAAATGATGGCTGAGCCCCAGAAACTGGAGAAGCTCAATGCCTATATTTACCTCGATTTCATGTTTATAGTAATGTACGTACCAATGCTGATCGTGGCGGTAAGGTACCTGGGAAGGTTAACCGGCCAGGACCTTTTGAAGCGGGCAGGGTTGTTTTTTACGGTGATCGTTCTAATGGCAGGGACATGTGATATCATGGAAAACCTTTTGATGATCAAGACTTTAGGAGGGAGGGTCGAGGAGTTGACGGTGAGGATGACCTATAATTTCGCGGCGGCCAAGTTCTCGATGGTTATCATGACCATGA
>JAEWIW010000218.1 GCA_023386855.1 Bacteroidota bacterium
ATTATAGGAAGCTGGCGGGGTTGTAATTTCTTTACATGATCCGCGATATGCCGGATATGATCTGGTGTAGTACCGCAGCATCCTCCAACAATGTTCACGAATCCTTCTTTTGCCCAGTCTTCAATAAAATGCGCGGTATCTTCCGGCGATTCATCGTATTCTCCCATGGCATTGGGAAGACCAGCATTGGGGTAGGCAGAAGTAAAACAGGAAGCGATCTGGCTGAGCTCTTCAATATGTGGACGCATCTCGGCCGCGCCCAGCGCGCAGTTCAGGCCAATGCTCAATGGCCTTGCATGCATTACCGAAACATAAAATGCTTCGAGGGTCTGGCCACTTAATGTGCGGCCCGATGCATCAGTGATGGTTCCGCTGATCATGATGGGAAGCTCTTCTTTTTGATTATCCCTGAAATATTTTTTGATGGCAAAGATGGCTGCCTTTGCATTGAGTGTGTCGAAAATGGTTTCGACCAATAAAAGGTCCGCGCCTCCATCAACAAGTCCTTTTACCTGCTCATAATAAGCATCGACCACTTCATTGAAAGTAACAGAACGATAACCCGGGTTATTGACATCAGGTGAAAGCGAGAGGGTCTTATTCATCGGGCCTATTGCGCCTGCAACAAATTTTTCCCCCTTATCACCGGTTTCTGCAACGTATTCACTGATGGCTTCCTTTGCCAGCCTGGCGGCAGCTACATTGATCTCGTAGGCCAGTGATTCCATCTGGTAATCGGCCAGTGATATTCGTTGGGAATTGAAAGTATTTGTTTCAATGATATCAGCGCCGGCCTTAAGATATTCTTTATGAATGCCTTTGATGATGGAAGGCTGTGTAAGGCAAAGAAGGTCGTTATTTCCTTTCAGGTCGCTCTGCCAGTCCTTGAATCTTTCACCGCGGTAATCGGCTTCATTTAATTTGTGTCGCTGTATCATGGTGCCCATGGCGCCATCGATCACAAGGATCTTTTTCTCTAATGCTTTCCTGATACTCATAATGTAAAATATAAATCAGGTGGAGCTGGATGTTCGATTGTAAACGCTAAGAAGCACGTGGGTTCCTGTTACGTTTATTAGTTCTGTTATCCCGGTTGGGATGGCTGGCCGAACAATAAACAAATCCGCCTGAGGATGCAAAGGTACTGTTTACGCTGTTTTTTGCGGGTATTTTTTCAATTTCCATTACCTTTCGCCGCTCATTAAAGCCTATGGCGGTTACTTTCTGCTTTGATTTTGGGAATACCCGCTTAAAATGCGGGGTTTTTATCGACCGTGATCTTAAGGATGTACTGTTGATGGAATCAGGTTCACCTGATGAAGTGCGGTCATTGATTGAACAATATACTCCTGCCAAAGCCATTCTTTCTTCCGTGATCGATCACAATCCCGAAATTGAAGGCCTGCTTTCATCACATTGCAGCTTTCATAAACTGGGTTATGATTCCAGGCTTAATTTTACTTCACCGGTTGCGAAACCCACTACTATTGGGGCCGACAGGCTGGCACTGGTAGCGGCGGCAGTGAAGGAATTTGAAGGAAGAAATAGCCTGGTGGTGGGGCTTGGCACTTGCATCACGTATAACTTCGTCAACAAAAACAAAGAATTTATCGGGGGAAGTATTTCGCCTGGCATGGAGATGCGGTTTCGATCGCTGAACCATTTCACCGCCAAGCTTCCGCTGGTGGAAAAAGACTGGAACCTGCCGGTGATCGGGTATGATACCCGCACCAATATCCTCAGCGGGGTGATCCTTGGAATGGCCCACGAGATCGATGGGATCATTGATGATTATTCCGCGAGGTATGGGAACTTTAACGTGGTGTTAACCGGGGGTGATGGACCCTATTTTGTGTACCATCTTAAAAACAAGATATTTGCAGACCCAAATTTCATCTTTAAAGGTCTGTATGCTATCAGCGAAGAAAATAATGTATAAGAAATCAAGTCTTTTTGGATTGATCCTCCTGTTAGGATATACAACTGTACAGGCCCAGAATGAAAACAGTCCCTATTCAAGGTATGGCCTGGGTGATCTTATTCCCAGCCAGAATATCCTGAACCGCGGGATGGGCGGTACTTCCGCAGCCTATTTCGATTTCCAGGCCGTCAACTTTGCCAACCCTGCATCTTATTCAAGGTTGAAAATGACCACCCTGGATATTGGAGCTGAGATTGATAGCAGGACCATTCAAACCCTGAATCCTCCAAAAAAGTTCAATGGTGTGAGCCCCAATATCTCTTATGTGCAGGTGGGTATTCCCCTGAGCCAGAAGAAAAACTGGGGAATGAACATCGGGCTCAGGCCAATTACCAGGATAAGTTATAACCTGGAAACTAAAGAGAGGCTACCAGGTATCGATAGCGTACGCACATTATACCAGGGATCAGGCGGTGCATACCAGGCTTATGTTGGAACAGGCTTCGCCGTGGGTAAATTCAGTGTAGGTTTTAACGTGGGTTACCTCTTTGGTTCAAAAGATTACAGCACACAACGATTCTTTATTGCTGACTCATCCTCTACATTTTATTATCCTGCCAACTACCAGTATAAAGCCAATTATGGTGGAGTATTCCTCAATGGTGGATTACAATTCCGCCAGCGCTTATCAAAGAATACCGTATTGCAGCTGGGTGCTTTTGGAAACCTGAAGCAGAACCTGAATGCAACGAAAGATGAAAAGATTGAAACTATAAGATACTCTACTGAAGGCGGCATCGACAGGATCGATAGCGTTCGTGATAACCTGGATATAAAGGGTGATGTGGTATATCCTTCATCTTATGGTCTTGGTTTCCTTATCAACCATAAAGATAAATGGCTGGTATCAGCAGATTATAGTGCAGCCAAATGGTCCGATTACCGTTTCTTTGGTGCACAGGATATGGTGCAGGACAGTTGGAAAATGAATGTAGGTGCACAGGTTGTGCCGAATGCCATCAATCCTAAAACATACTGGGGTCGCGTTGCCTATAGGGCTGGCTTTATGTATGGAAAGGATTATATTCATGTGAACAAGGAAATGCCTGTATACGCGATCACGTTTGGTGCGGGCTTGCCGATGAGAAAGGCTCAATATACCAACCAGTACTCTGTGATCAACACTTCATTTGAATTTGGACAGAGAGGAAATAAGGAAAATGTTCTTCGCGAAAACTTCTTCAGGTTATCGGTAGGCTTTACCTTAAGTGATATCTGGTTCATCAAACGTCAATATCAATAATGAATTGGTTCATTAAAAATATATTCAACATTGCAGCCCTTTGTATGGGCTGTTTTTGTTTTGTTGCCTGCGAGAATGATGAAAAGCAGGTGGATGCACTGATCACCAAGAAGATCGGTGTTGAAGAAGCGAAGCAGGTGGAGGCCTTCATGAGCCAGGATGGAAGGATCAAGGCAAAGCTGACAGCACCATATATGTTACGTTACCAGGTTGATTCACCGTATATCGAGTTTCCCCGCAAATTGCATGTTGATTTTTATGATGAACAAACCCGTATTGAAAGTGTTCTCGACGCGAAATATGCCAAGTACCGCGAGCAGGAAAGGAAAGTGTATTTGAAAGACAGCATTGTAGTGATCAACCTGATGAAGGGTGATACATTAAAAACGGACGAGTTGTGGTGGGACCAGAATGAACAACGTTTTTATACCGATAAGGATGTGCAGATAAGACAAAAGGATAAAACCATTTTCGGAAAGGGACTTACCGCTGCACAGAATTTTTCAGAGTATACTATCTTTAAGATCTATGGCACCGCGCTAACCGGTGACGATGGTATGCTTCAATAATTTCTTCAATATAAATTTGTATTACATGGAATACCGCAGGCTTGGAAAATCCGGTCTCCAGTTGAGTGTATTATCTTTTGGAAGCTGGGTCACCTTTCACAAACAGATCGATGATAGTATTGCAGATGAGTTGATGGGTATAGCCTATGATAAAGGCATCAATTTTTTCGACAATGCAGAAACCTATGCATTGGGTGAAAGTGAAAAAATGATGGGAAGGGTTTTGAAGAAAAAGAATTGGGACCGTTCTTCCTATGTTGTTTCTTCCAAGGCCTATTTCGGCTGGAAGGGTAAGGAGCAAAAACCCAACCAGGGCGGGTTAAGCAGGAAACA
>JAEWIW010000307.1 GCA_023386855.1 Bacteroidota bacterium
CCATTGATGCGTTGGTTTCCACCCCAGTAACCATCGTTATTTGCTCCACCATTACGAATGATCACACCATCAACGACCAGCAAAGGTTCGCGCTGATTGGCAATGGAACTGATACCACGGATCTGAACACTCACCGCACTGGTAGCACCACCTGGTTGTGTATTGATGGTAACACCTGGAGCTTTACCATATAATGCAGAACCGAAGTTGGTCGGAGAGGTCTTGATGATCTCTTTTGACTTCACTACGGAAGTGGCATAACCCAGTTTACGTTGTTCTTTTTTGATACCCATCGCTGTTACCACTACAGTTTCCAGGGCTTCCTGGTTTTCCTTAAGTGAAACATTATAGGTGCCAGCACTGCCAGTCTTTACTTCCTGGTCGGCAAAACCTGCATAACTGAAAACCAGCGTTGCATTTGGTGCGATAGTGATAGTAAATTTTCCGTTTTCATCGGAGGCAGCAAAATTGTTGGTGCCCTTCTCCCTTACGGTGGCACTCTCGAGGAGTTTTCCCGCGCTGCTGGAAACAACACCGGAAACTGTTTTTCGCTCTTGCGCAAATATGACTGTACTCAATAGCGTACAGCATAGCATCGTTAGCAAGAATTTGGTCATTCTTTTCATTTGCAGATTTGATTTATAATTAAAAATTCCACTCAAGGCCAAAATTGTTTATGCTACCTGGTTCTGCCGGGTAACATGGTGATAGGAATAATCCAGCTTGCCCAGGTTATCCATAACAAGCGCGGCCGCACCATAAAGCGCAGCCTGGTGAGCCAGGGCAGAAACCCTGACATCAGTATTTTCAGCGATCTTCGGAATACAATGTTCATTGATGGCCTGCTGTATAGGTGCAAGCCAAAGCTTACCTGCCTGGGCGCCCCTTCCACTTAATATGACCAGCTCGGGATTCATCAAATGGATCAGTATGGCTACTCCCCTTCCAATATTGTAAGCAGCTTTGGAGAACAGGTCAATACTGAAACTATCGCCCTGCGCAGCCGCATGCATCAGTGCATTGATAGCAGGTTCCACCTGCTGTGGATCGATAGATTTGATCTGCGAAAGCCTTCCTTCCTTCAACCCTTCAGCAGCTTTCTGTGCAATCACCTGTAAAGAAGATTCTGTTTCAAGGCAACCCATCTTGCCGCAACTGCACATCTTGTTATTGGAGAAAATGGGAATATGACTGAACTCACCGGCAAACCCATTGTTCCCCCTGAAAAGCTCCTGTTTGATGATCATGCCAAGGCCAATGCCCCAGCTGATATTGATCACCATGGCATTCTGCCGCTGGCGAGCTTCACCAAACTTCAGTTCAGCCAAAGCAATCAGGCTCGAATCATTATCAATGAATACAGGAATACCTATAGCCGATTCAATAAAACTGGTGATACTTCCCTGTGCAGTGCGGAAATAACTGTGGTTTATACCCTTGGTAACATCCACGAATCCCGGCAATCCCACTCCAATCCCCAGTATCTTTTCCTTGCTGATTCCCGACTGCAAAATGAACTGGTCAATGGCTGAGGTGAGCAACTGCAGGGCATTGGGATTGTTGACCAGCGGTAATTCCAGCTGGCGGGTCTCTCCCACCTTATTGTTATGCATATCAAGCAAAGCGATCCTTGTGATCAGCTGGTCGCCCGCAACCGCCACCAGGTACATGCGGTCATTAACCAGTGAATAGATCTGTGGCCTGCGACCACCGGTCGACTGGGCATAACCCTTCTCCTCTACAAATCCTTCTTCAATAAGATCATTTAATATCCGTGCGGTGAGGGGCAGGCTTTTCTCGGTCAAAGCACTCAATTCATTGCAGGATAAGGAACCTGCAAAATATAGGTGCTTTAGAATGTTCCGTTTGTAAGCTAAATGCTTGCCCAAGATTTATAATTATTTCGAATAAAATTGCAGACTTCTTAAAATTATCATGAAGTGATGCATTATTATTCAAAATAAGCGCAAGCAATTCAATCTTTTTACATTTCTTTATTCATAAATTTTATCATTTCCTTCTTTCAAATTAACATTCAATTAATTTTCACTTTATTATTTGGTAATCTCCTACCACTAAACTTAATTAAGGGTAATACCTTATAAGCAGGCTCTAAACTGCTTATTTCCACAATATTTATTCAACATCTTTTTCAGATTGGAGGAGAATAATTTTTATTGAAATACTTTAGCAGCCGCCTGCAGGAAGGCTCTAATGAATTCAGTATAAGCCCTAATTAACGTTTATGAAAGAACCCCTTTCTTTCATGGATGAATAAAAATGCACCCCGGATCGTACATAAAGCAGTTGCACTGTTACCCCACAGTGGCATTCCTGTTCTTCCTGGCCTGTTGCCCGGCAACCGCTTTTTCACAAAAAAGCCTGTCAGGAACGGTGCTCGACAGGTTAACCCTTGAGCCTGTGCCCTCCGCTTCACTGGTTTTCCTCGATGCAAAGACTGGCCTTCTGACCGATTCAGCAGGTAAATTCCAGGCCCACTTTATTCAATGGCCTTCCCTCAGGCTTAGCATAAGCAGCGTTGGCTATAGCGATTCCCTCATAAACCTTGACCCTTCTTCTGATACTATAGTACTTACCATTTACCTTTCATACCGCTCCCTGGATTCCGTTTACGTGGTAAGAAAAAACAGGAATGACCGGGGCCTACAGCTATGGCGAAAAGTGGTTGGCCACAAAAGGAACAATGACCTTTCCCAACTCGGTCATTACGCTTATGAACAGTATAACAAAACCGAAATAGATCTTCGCAATATCAGGCTTGAACGCATCAACATCTTTAATCCCCTCTGGCTGCTGAAAAAAGAAATTTATTCCATCCGGGATGAATTGAAAAAGGAAATGTATTCGGTGAACGGGCAGCAATACATACCCGCATACCTGTCAGAATCCGTTTCTGATCATTATTTCAGCCGTGCTCCTTACCGGCACCTTGAGATAATAAAGGCAATAAATTATCATGGCATCGATAATAAAACTTTTCACCAGGCTCTGGAAGAACTGAATACTAACGTTGATGTATATGCGAACAATATCCGTATACTATCGCGCGATTTTGCAGGCCCTTTTCACCCCCTTGGTAAAAACTTTTACCAGTACACGGTAACCGATACGCAATGGATTGGTAAGAACAGGTTCTTCAGGTTATTGTTCACGCCGAAATACCAGGGAAGCAATACCCTGGAAGGCGATTGCTGGATAGCTGATAGTTCCTTTGCTGTACAACAGACCCGGTTCAAACTTTCTTCCACCACCAACCTGAATTTTGTAAGTGATTATTCTTTCTATAAAGAATTCAGGGAACAGGATGGCCAATGGTTTCCATCAAAAGAGCAGGTAACAACAGAGTTTGCAGCCATCAGTAAATCGCTGCCTGGATTTATCAGTACCCGCACTTCGACCTTCAGGAAGGCCATCACCAATGACACCCTTGCCAGTAGCCGTTTAAAAGAAATGAAGCTGCCAGAACAAAAAATCGTTTCAAAAGATGCTACCGGATCCAACACCCATGATTGGGCCATGCTACGCCATGAAGCACCCAACCCAGGGGAATCGGCTATTTTAAAACTTACCGATACCCTTGAAGGATCAAAAGCATTTGACCAGTTAAAAACAAAGCTGAAGTTTTTTGCCACCGGCTATTATACAGCAGGCATGATAGATATTGGTCCATGGTTTTACTGGTTAAGCAGCAATAGTTATGAAGGTTTAAGAGGCAGGTTTGACCTTAGAACGAACACTTCCTTCAGTAAAAAACTTTGGCTGCATGGTTATATCGCGTATGGTATTGACGACAGGCAGGCCAAGGGAAAACTGGAAGCACTTTACTTGCTCAAAGGCGGTACCCGTGCACATTTCAGGATATCCTACAGCAACGACCTCGATTTTAACCAAAGCTATTATTCCGATTTCCCGGGCAATAATCTATTTGCAGGTGCTTTTAAAAAAGCAGGTGTACCACAGAAATTTATAGGCAAAACCGAAACTGGACTTGAATTTTTCAGGGAAACCGGTTTTGGACTATCGGCCAACCTTAAAGTATCCGAAAAGCAATTCGAACC
>JAEWIW010000374.1 GCA_023386855.1 Bacteroidota bacterium
CTGGAAGCAACAAGGGATTGCAATAAAGAATTCAGCAAGGGTTTCCTTGAACTTAACTACCACTCATGAAAGACCTGCGAATACTATTGAAATGCATGGGGTTTATTCTCGTTTTAATTTTTAGCCATATCTTATATTCGCAGGATGAATTTAAAGAATGGAAATATTCGCAGGATGAATTTAATGAATGGAAAGCCCCGGTTGACACCACATCGCATAAAAACCTTTACTGGCTTGCAGGGATAATGGGTATCACCATAATGGCCGGGTTATTATTGCGATCTTCTAAGGGAAGAAAGCTCCGGTATTTTTTCCTGGTGTCATCGGTAGCCATATTGGGTTTTTACAGGGGGGCATGTCCCTGCCCGGTAAATGGGTTCCAGGAAATGATCCTATTCATTCCCGGTATTACTGTTCATGCCTTTCCCATATTATTTTTCTTTCTGCTCGTTCCAATCACTTATTTCATGGGAAAGGTTTGGTGCGGTTGGGTCTGTCACCTTGGGGCCTTACAGGAGCTGGTTCACATGCAGGGTAAGTTTCATCTTTTAAGTTCTGTTCCTGCACAAAAAATTATAAAATATATAAGGGTTGCCGTGCTAATATTATTGGTGATCCAGTTGCTTGTTACACAAACGGTACTATGGAAGCAGGTCGACCCCTTCAAGGCCATATTCAACCTGTATGCTTCAGGTTATATGACCTGGATACTGGTAGCCATTTTATTGGCCAGCTCTATTCTTATATACCGGCCATTCTGTAAAACGCTTTGTCCTGTAGGATTGGTGCTGGGATGGGTTTCACGTATCCCGGGGGCCGCGGGAATTCATATCAGTTCAGGTTGTAAGAGTTGCAAACTTTGCAGCCAGGCTTGTCGCTCGAACGCAATCAGGAAAATTGAAAGTTCCATCCATATTCAAAGAGATGAATGCATTGCCTGTGGCGAATGCATGGAAGCGTGTAAGGTGGAAAACGGAAAACGGAATACGGAAAACGGAATACGGAATACGAAATACGAAATACAAAATACGACATACGAAAAACAAAAGAAGGGAGGGAAGGGGGAGGGATCAGTAATTTCTTTTCATTGATCTTTCAATATCCTTTTCCTTGAGTGATTCCCTCTTGTCGTAGGTTTTCTTTCCTTTTCCTAATCCAATCTGGATCTTGGCCAGGCCTTTATCAGTGAAATAGATTTTTAGTGGAACGAGGGTGAAGCCTTTTTCCTTGAGTTTGGTCTCGATCTTCCTGAGTTCCTTTTTATTCATGAGCAACTTCCTGTCGCGCAGTGGATCATGATTATAAACATTGCCATGGGTATATTCAGCAATGTGCAGGCTTTTAATGAACAGTTCACCCTTGTGGAAAAGACAATAGCTGTCGTTGAAGCTGGCTTTGCCTGCACGCAGTGATTTCACTTCAGTACCTTGCAATACAATGCCTGCATCATAGGTATCCTCTATAAAGTAATCATGAAATGCCGTCCTGTTCCTGATCTCAGCCATGATAAAAAAAGGAGGTGATCACCTCCCTCGTATTTAACCTTTTAATTTTTGAAAAGATGCAATAGCGTTACCAGTTTTTCCCGAAGGTCCTTTCGATGTACGATGAAATCCAGGAAGCCATGTTCCAGCAGGAATTCGCTTCTTTGAAATCCTGGCGGAAGGTCTTTCTTGATGGTTTCCTTGATAACTCTTGGGCCTGCGAAACCGATAAGGGCACCAGGTTCGGCAATGTTAAGGTCGCCCAGCATTCCAAAGGATGCAGAGATACCTCCAAAGGAAGGATCGGTAAGGAATGAGATATAAGGTATGCCAGCATCGGTTAGCTGTGAAAGTTTTCCGGAAACTTTTGCAAGCTGCATAAGTGAAAATGCACTTTCCATCATTCTTGCACCACCTGATTTACAGATGATGATTAATGGCGCATTAATACTGATGCAATGATCAATAGCCCTGGAAATTCTTTCACCCATAACGCTTCCCAGCGAACCACCGATGAATTGAAAATCCATGCATGCAATGACCAGCTTATGATCTTTAATCATTCCTGTAGCAACCCTGATACTATCGGTGAGATCAGTTTTCTCCCAGGTTTCTTTTAATCTCTTTTCATATGATTTAAGATCGGTGAAGTGAAGAAAGTCTTTTGAACGGATCTCTTCAAACAGTATCTCAAATTCATTTTCATTAAAAATGATATCAAAGTATTCCGAGCTTCCTATGCGGTGATGATAGTTACATTTTGGACAAACAAATAACTGTTCACGAAGTTCAGTTACCGTACATATAACCACAATCAGGGCACTTGCTCCATAAGCCTTCAGGAGTTTCTTTCTTTTCTGCAGTACTGGTCAGGATCCCTTTCTTTATCCTCTTGAACCAACTGGTCTTTGTTTCTTCACTCTGACCCTCTTCTCCAGCGAGGTTTGCCTCAAAATCCTCGTCTTGTCTCATTCAGGTAAAATTTAGCGGCTAAGATAGGTAACAATTGGAAAACGGAAAATTGTAATGAAAAATTCCACTGCGTGGTACTGGCAGGCTCCCGTTGTTGCCATAATGGTTTGCCTGTATAATGTACCCATGATTAGCGTTTAGGTAGGCATGGAAGTATTAAAAAATATCAGGCCGCATGCTATATTCAGCGTCACTACACTATTTTTGCGGTCAAAGCATTCCTCAGACAAACTCTAACTAATGAACTGGTCAGCAATTTTTACGTCTTCGGTGGGTAAGAAATTCGTTATGGCAATTACCGGGCTTTTCCTGATCACCTTCCTGGTGATACATGTTGGTTTGAATGCCTGCATTTTCGCAAATGATAATGGAGAAATGTTCAATCTTGCCGCTCACTTCATGGGCTCTCACTGGCTTATCCGGTTAATGGAAGTGGTACTGTTTGCAGGTTTTATCATTCATGCCATCCAGGGTTATGCGCTGGAAGCAAGGAACAGGTCGACCCGCAAAAAAGGATACCAGGTAACACTGGGTAACCGTGGTAGCAAATGGTACAGCCGTTCCATGGGATTGCTCGGAACGCTTCTTTTATTATTCCTGGTAATGCATATCTCTCATTTCTGGGTACCTGCAAGGATCACTGGTGTTGAAGATGTTCCGGGCGAGGAATATCATAACATGTATGCACTGATGCTCACAACATTTTCAAATCCTTTCGTGGTGATTGTTTACGTGGTTGGCTGCATCTCTCTTGCCTATCACCTTCTGCATGGGTTCCAGAGCGCATTCAGAACACTGGGTGTTTTCAATAACCGCTACATTAAGCTTATCAATGGATTCGGGGTAGCTTTCAGTATCCTTGTTCCACTGATCTTTGCATTGATGCCGGTTTCTATTTACTTCGGATGGCTTAGCTAGTTCGCATATGCATCCTTGTTAGTATCATCCTATTTTTCAAAACCGTAATTTATTATATGCTCAACTCAAAAATTCCTGCAGGGCCACTAGATCAGAAATGGAGCGATTATAAAGGGCATGTGAAACTGGTTAACCCTTCCAACAAGCGAAAGCTTGAGATCATTATTATCGGTACCGGTCTTGCCGGTGCATCTGCCGCAGCTTCTCTTGGAGAGCTTGGCTATAAAGTAAAAACATTCTGTTTCCAGGATAGTCCCCGCCGGGCTCACTCAATTGCAGCGCAGGGGGGTATCAATGC
>JAEWIW010000379.1 GCA_023386855.1 Bacteroidota bacterium
GTATCGTCCCCTCCATAATAGCGTAAAAAGAGGTATCCATACAGGCATGCCAGGATAATTTTTATGGAAATAGCAAGGGTTAACTGCAGTGGGGTAAGTGGAAACTGACGTTTTTCTGGTATATTCATACTACCGTAGAAGCTATTCCGTTTAAACAACCAAAACTAACCATTTGAATTCATTAATCATTAGATGAAGGTCTACCCCGGCCATAATACCCTTATAGCCCTCGTTTCAAACAGTACCTGGTCGGTATTTAATTTCCGTGCCGATATTATCAGGATGTTAATTGAAGATGGATTTCGTGTGCTCGTCATCGCGCCTGAGGACGATTATGCGCCAAGACTTCGCCATATGGGTTGCCAGATTCATCCTATTGAATTCAATAACAGGACCATCAATCCATTTTCTGACCTCTCTTTCTACCTTGAATTACGCAAGATCTACCGGTTGTACCAACCTGCTTTCATATTTCATTATGTTGCCAAACCAAATATTTTTGGTTCGATTGCGGCTTTTCATTCCGGCATTCCATCGGTGGCAGTGATCACCGGCCTGGGTTATGCTTTCTCCCGACAGAACCTGTTGTATAAACTGATGAGCCGTTTATACCGTTTCTCGCTGACCCGTTCCTCAGAGGTATGGTTCCTGAATAAGGAAGATGCCAATGTATTTATCCGGGAAGACCTGGTCGATATCCGCAAAGTAAAAGTGCTGCCGGGTGAGGGAGTAAATACAGAACATTTCAGACCACTACCCGCTCAAACCAGGAAGAAATTCCGATTCCTGATGAGTACCCGTTTGCTGGAGAGCAAGGGAGTGGCATTATATGCCGCCGCTGCAAGGATCCTGAAGAGAAAAAATTATGATGTTGAATTTCACCTGATCGGGTTTTTTGAAAAGCATCACCCCGATACCATCAGCCTGGCTGATCTTCATAACTGGCAAACCGAAGGATTGCTTCAATACAAGGGCTTTGCCAATGATGTCCGTGAATACCTCAAGGATGCCGATTGTTTTGTGTTTCCTTCCTTTTATAATGAAGGGGTTCCGCGATGCCTGATGGAAGCTTCCAGCATGGAGTTGCCCATCATTACTTCTTACAACCGCGGCTGTAAGGATGTGGTTCTACATAATGAAACCGGTTTCCTCTGCCAGAAGAACAATGCCTTTGACCTGGCAGAAAAAATGGAGCAGATGATATTGCTCGATGAGCGTAGCAGGAAGGTGATGGGGCGCCTGGGAAGAAAATATATGATGGAGAAGTTTAGTATGGAAAGAGTTTACCAGGAGTACAGGCAAAGCCTGCAAAATGAAATGGACGATTAAATTTGGTAACCTTTCTCCCTTAATAATTTTTCCAGCATAAGGTCAATGCCACTGCTTTCAATGATATTATCCCAGGTCAAGGGCTCCATGGAAGGGAAAGAAAATTCAAAATCTTCAACAGTTTTCATTTCAAGGTTAGAAAGCCCGGGCTCAAGAATTAAGTAGTTTCCTCCATATTTAATGTTAAAGGCCTTTAGCCATTCCGATTCCGTGCTGATCACCGGGATCCTGCAAGCCATATATTCCAGGGTGCGCGTGGAGGTTTGCCTGCTGAAAGGTTCAATAGGTGGCCTGGAATTAATGGCATACCTGCTTTGCCGGAGGTAATTAAAAACTTCATCATGGGGAACCGGCCCTTTAAAAATAATATTCGGGTATTGCTTCCATTTTTCAGCCATATGTTCATGTTCGCTGGTTAACACGAGCAAGGTCTTTGCTCGCATGGAGCCCTTCGTAAAAATTTCAAGCAGTTTATTGAAATAAGAGATCGGTTCCATTGAACCCACCGAAATAAAATCAAATACTTTTTCCTGGCTGTTGCCAGTATCGTTCAACAGTTTTCCAGGTATCCCCATATCCCGAAAGCAATAGGGAACCTTATCCCTGAAAGGAAACCTGCTTTTTACATATTCATTTAAAAATATACGAAGACCAGGTGTTGCATTGAAATAAGTTTTCAGTTGATCTTTTATCAATCGAAAAGGTGGAACAGATGCTGAAGCATACTCATGAACAAGCACCGACCGGGAATAAATACGATGACCGCCTGATCCCATGAAATGCCACTCTACAGCGGGTTCCAGGCGGCGATCCCTGGATGGGCCTGTAATTTTCACGCAAAATCCTTTTTGCTCAAAATGTTTTCGATAGATTTCCAGTTCAGGCAGCAGTGCATTTCCATTCTTAATGAATACCATCAGCATTCAATAAAGATATTAGAATAAAAATATAAACAAGATTAGGGTAGGGGTTCGTATTTTTGGCGCTCTTCAATCTTAATAATGGAAGTAACAGTCAAGACCGCCGAACAATTACGCATCACTCCCCAGGAGTTTGAAATGATCAAGCAAAGGCTTGGAAGAACACCTAATTTCAATGAGCTCTGCGCTTTTAGTGGAATGTGGAGTGAACACTGCAGTTATAAGAATTCTATCAAGTGGCTTAAAACCCTTCCACGCGAAGGCTCCCGGATGCTGGTAAAGGCAGGGGAAGAAAACGCGGGATTGATGGATATCGGTGATGGTTTTGGTGTAGTATTTAAGATCGAATCACATAATCACCCTTCTGCCATTGAGCCTTTCCAGGGTGCTGCTACAGGTGTAGGTGGTATCCATCGCGATATTTTTACCATGGGTGCAAGGCCTATTGCTGCGCTGAATTCGCTTCGGTTCGGTAACCTTAAGGAATCCAAAACCCAGCACCTGCTGGCAGGTGTTGTTCATGGCATCGGCCATTATGGTAACTGTTTTGGTGTACCCACCGTTGGTGGCGAAGCTTATTTTGAAAATTGCTACCATACCAATCCTCTCGTGAATGCCATGAGTGTTGGGGTGCTGAAATCAGGTACCACCATTTCTGCTACCGCGAAAGGAACGGGAAACCCTGTATTCTTCGTGGGTAGTGCAACAGGAAAGGATGGAATCGGCGGTGCATCCTTTGCTTCTGCGGATATCACCGCGGAAAGCACCGAGGAACTGCCGGCAGTACAGGTGGGTGATCCCTTCCAGGAAAAGAAATTACTGGAAGCCTGTCTTGAAGTGATCCAAACCGGTGCCGTTGTTGGTATGCAGGATATGGGTGCTGCAGGTATCATCTGCTCCACTTCGGAGATGAGTGCCAAAGGGGAAGTGGGCATGCGTATTGATCTTGACAAGGTGCCCACGCGCCAGAAAAATATGAAAGCATGGGAACTCTTGCTGAGTGAAAGCCAGGAAAGGATGCTGATGGTGGTAGAAAAAGGTAAGGAAACGGAAGTGCTGGCTGTATTTGAAAAATGGGACCTGCCCTGCTCCGAGATAGGAGAAGTAACCGATGATGGCATGCTCCGGTTCTATATGAATGGTGAACTGGAAGCAGAACTGCCTGCGTATGAACTGGTACTGGGAGGTGGTGCTCCTCAATATGATCGTGAATACCGCGAGCCAGCCTATCTTCAGAAGATCAATTCTTTTGATCCTTCCTCCATCGAAGTTCCTTCAGATCTTCGGGCTGTTGCAGAACAGATTATAACCATCCCCAATATAGCCTCCAAGCGTTCCATCTATGTTCAGTACGATAGCATGGTGGGTGCCGGTAATACATCTACCAATAACCCATCCGACGCGGCAGTGGTACTGGCAAGGCCCACCAATAAAGGCCTGGCGCTGACTACCGATTGTAATAGCCGGTATGTATTTTCTGATCCTTATAAGGGAACCATGATCGCGGTGAGCGAAGCAGCCCGCAATATCGTTTGTTCGGGAGGTCAACCCCTGGGCATTACCAACTGTTTGAATTTTGGCAACCCCTATGATCCGGAAGTGTATTACCAGTTCGTGTATGCTATCAAAGGAATGGGTGAAGCCTGCCGCGCATTTGACACACCTGTCACGGGTGGTAACGTGAGCTTCTATAACCAGAATCCTGACGGCGCGGTGTATCCCACACCAACCATTGGTATGGTAGGAGTGCTCG
>JAEWIW010000015.1 GCA_023386855.1 Bacteroidota bacterium
CCTGTTGACGGTCTTCGTCACTGAGGTTATACTGGGTGGCATCCTCAAGAAATATGGAACAACTGTTTTCTTCGTGCTGTTGGTAAGCCCCTAAAAATCCTGTATCATGATAAAGGGAAGCGATCTGTAACAGCAGCAGGTCATGTTCATCATTGATACCTTCTTCGCCCGCAATGCGTTGTGCCTGCTCCAATACATCAAGTGTATGTTCAAGCCGGTGATAGGTTAAACCAGAATCAAGATCCTTTAGTTTTTCCAGCACCCTGGCTTTAATCTGGTCAATGGAGGAAATGGTTAACAAACTGTAGATTGATAATTTTAAGGTAAAGAAATTTATTGAAAAAATGAATTTACCTTTGTTGCATGCGCAGGATCATTGCGATATTTTTCCTGGTTATATGTTTGACCTCATATTCAGAGATCGGGCAGTTCTTTAAAATGCCTGTGCTCTATGCGCATTTCATTGATCACAGGGAGCAGAATAAGGACATCAGTTTTTGGCAATTCCTTAAAATTCATTACCAGGCTTCGCAACATGCGGCAGGCTCTCATGCTTCACTTCCTTTTAAAAGCAGTCATGTACTTTTATCAGGAATGGCGCTCCATATCCCTGTTCTTCCCGCAATAAATTACCAGTTGAATCCCTGCTCCGTTATATCACCGGGTAATTATATACTGGTCAATCATCATCTTCCCCTGGACAATCATATAGGACTGATCTTCCAGCCCCCCCGCAGTTAATTCCCCTTATTTGTAATGCCGGCTTTTGCTGGTAATTTAACTGTAACATACAGAATACTTCACCCTTTACATTATTTACTCATGTTGAGTTCTATTATCCGCTTTTCGGTGCGGAATAAATTATTAATTGGATTATTCATACTCGGACTGATCCTATGGGGAATCCTTTCATTGAATAAACTACCAATAGATGCAGTGCCTGATATCACCAATAACCAGGTGCAGGTCATTACCGTTTCTCCTTCACTTGCAGCGCCGGAAGTAGAGCGACTGATCACTTTCCCGATTGAACAGGCAACATCGAATATACCCGGGATCAAAGAGATCCGTTCCTTTTCCCGCTTTGGCCTTTCCCTGGTGACCATTGTGTTTGAAGATGCCACCGATGTTTACTGGGCCCGTCAACAGATATCCGAACGATTGATACTGGTAAGAAGCCAGATCCCTGAAGACGCCGGAATCCCTGAACTGGCGCCGGTTACAACAGGATTGGGAGAAATTTTCCAGTATGCAGTAAAGCCCGTAAAGGGTTTTGAATCGAGGTATACAGCACTTGAATTAAGGACCATACAAGACTGGCTTGTTCGGCGTCAATTGCTTGGAACGCCTGGTGTGGCCGATGTCAGCAGCTTTGGAGGATTTTTAAAACAGTATGAAGTGGCGGTGGATCCCGACAAATTATTCAGCCTGGGGATTACCATTAAAGATGTATTTACAGCACTTGAACAGAATAACCAGAATGCCGGTGGATCCTATATTGAGAAGGGGCCAACGGTCCTGTTCATCCGCACGGAAGGATTGGCGCAAACGATTGATGATATTAATAAGATCGTGGTAAAAAATACCGGTTCAGGTATGCCGGTACTGGTGAGTGATGTAGCGAATGTTCGTATCGGGCATGCCAATCGTTATGGCGCCATGGTGTTTAATGATGAAGGGGAAGTAGCTGGTGGTGTAGTGATGATGCTCAAGGGCGGCAATAGTTCGGCCGTGATCCGTGAAGTGAAAAAAAGGATTACACAAATAGAAAAAAATCTGCCGGAAGGAGTGATGATCGAACCCTTTCTTGACCGCACAAAAATGGTGAACAATGCAATAGGAACTGTAAAAGTAAACCTGATGGAAGGTGCATTGATCGTGATCTTTATCCTGGTAATCTTTTTAGGTAATCTCAGGGCAGGGTTGATCGTTGCATCAGTTATCCCGTTGTCCATGCTCTTTGCATTTGGAATGATGAACCTGTTCGGCGTCAGTGGTAACCTCATGAGTTTGGGTGCACTGGATTTTGGACTTATTGTTGACGGTGCAGTGATCATCGTGGAAGCCGTAATGCATCGCTTATACCACAGCAAACATAGGGAGGCGCTATTCACCAGCCAGCAGATGGATCACGCGGTAACAGAATCGGCAAGCAAGATGATGAGTGCAGCTGTATTCGGGCAGATCATTATCCTGATCGTATATCTTCCCATATTAACGTTGGTGGGTATTGAAGGTAAAATGTTCCGGCCCATGGCTGAAACCGTATCCTTCGCCTTACTGGGCGCTTTCATCCTATCGCTTACCTATGTGCCAATGGTAACATCGCTGGTATTAAGTAAGAAAATACGTGAACACCATACCTGGTCCGATAAAATGATGCTGAAGATTGGCAGCTTTTACCAGCAGTCGCTCAAACTGGCGCTTCAATGGCCAAAATTCATGGTGATCTCTTCCTTAATTGTATTCTTCTTTTCCGTATTTATTCTTTCAAGAATGGGAGGAGAATTCATACCCGAACTGGAAGAAGGTGACTTTGCAGTAGATACGCGCGTACTCACAGGAAGTTCACTGACCACCACCATCGATGCCACTAAAAAAACTGCTGGCATATTGATAAATAATTTTCCTGAAGTGGAGAAAGTGGTAACCAAGATCGGAAGCGGTGAGATCCCCACCGATCCCATGCCTATTGAAGCAGCGGATATGATGGTGATCTTAAAAGATAAGAAAGAATGGACCACAGCAAAATCCTTTGATGCACTTGCCGATACCATGAGTAAGGCACTGCAGCAGGTACCCGGTGTAACGGCTGGATTCCAGTTCCCTGTACAGATGCGTTTCAATGAACTGATGACAGGAGCAAGGCAGGATGTGGTTTGCAAGATTTTCGGTGAAGACCTTGATTCACTTGCGCTGTATGCAAAACAGCTTGGTGATATCGTGCAAACGGTTGAAGGCGCAACAGACCTTTATAAAGAAACGGTTACCGGTTTGCCACAGATTGTGGTGAGTTATAATCGTGATGCGCTTGCCATGTACAAATTGAATATACATGATGTGAATAACGTGGTGAGCGCGGCATTTGCCGGTCAGCCTTCGGGTAAAGTGTATGAAAATGAAAGAAGGTTTGATGTTGTTGTGCGCATTGAAGGTCAATTAAGAACTTCTCTTGAAGATATCCAGCAGTTGCTGATCCCTACACCCACAGGGATGCAGGTTCCCCTTTCCCAGGTGGCGGAAGTAGCCATCAGGGAAGGTCCTAACCAGATACAAAGGGAAGAT
>JAEWIW010000057.1 GCA_023386855.1 Bacteroidota bacterium
AACAGGGATGGTGCCTGTAGTGATTTGAAAAACGGCCTGTTTCTCCACAGGTATTGTAAACAAGGGTTAGTAACAAAAAAAGGTAAACAATGAAACGTACATTTCAACCTCACAGGCGTCGCCGCAAAACTGTTCACGGTTTTCGCAAGCGTATGGAATCTGCTAATGGCCGTGCTGTATTAGCAGCCCGTCGTAGGAAAGGACGTAAGAAGCTTAGTGTTTCAGACGAAAGAAGACTTAAATAACCATAGCTTTAATTGGATTGTGAACGGCCTGTTCGTTCACCTTCCGGTTAAAGGGATCAATCGAAACAATACTTATTAGCCCCACGCGGGGCTAATTTTGTTTGTGTACATTCAATAAAAAAACTTGCGGCAGACACTGGGAAAAAAGGAACGGATCAAAAGCAGGAAACTGATCAGCAGGATCTTTGCTGAAGGAATGGTATTCCAGAAATATCCACTCCGGGCCCTGGTTTTATTTTCACCTTTTACAGTTTTGAAGGCGGATGATACAATAGAAGCCAGAATAGCTGCGGGTTTTACAGTAAGTACCAGGAATTTTAAAAAGGCGGTTGACCGCAATCGCATTAAGAGGTTAATGAAGGAAGTGTTCCGGAAATCGCGGGTTCACTTGTTGCAGGTAACGCAGCAAAAGCATACGAAGATGGAAATTTTTTTTATTTATACCGGGAAGGAAATGCCTGGATACCTCCAGGTAGAGCAGGCCTACAGCGGCCTGGAGAAAAAGCTGCTGGAGCATTTGGGTACTATGAAGCAGGAGGATACAAATACAATATGAACCGGGTCAAAACCATATTAAGCTATCCATTTATCCTGCTTATCAGGATCTACCAGTTGGTGATCTCTCCCTTACTTGGTCCTAAATGCCGCTTTACACCAACCTGTTCTGCCTATACCCTGATCGCCATAAAAAAATATGGTCCGTTGAAAGGTATCTGGCTTGGATTAAAAAGAATTTCGCGTTGCCATCCCTGGGGAGGTCATGGTCATGACCCGGTTCCCTAGTGCGGGTTTACAGCCAGCATTAGTTTTCAGTATCTTCTGATTCTTTCGACAACATGCCGGTTAGTTTATCGGCAATCTCTCTTACTTCTTTATTTGTATAGAATTTATAGATCTCGTATTCCTTTCCAGGTTCAAATGAAGCGGGAACTCGTAGGTAGGGCCCGATAATATCGGCCTGGAGATTATCGGTGATCTTTATTATACGGTTAGGAGGAATATTGTAGTTCCGGTTTGCGGTGGTGACATTGGTTCCCTGCATAAGCTGGTGAAGGCTGTCGATGCGCTTTGCAAGACTTTCCTGGGTGATCACTTCCTGCGTTACTTCAGTACCGGTTTTCTGGTAACTGCCCACAATGGTATCATTCTTCACATTCAGGATATACAATCCACTGGAAGGTAATTCAAGCTGCTGGCTGTTTTCACCGTTTTTAAGGGTAATGGATTTCTCCGATGTTTCAAAGCTGATCTCATTATGCGTTGTTCCTGGATCAAGCGTAACCACGTTACCTTCTGCTGAAACCTTTCCACTGGCCATTACCACCACTTTGGAAGTGGGGCCGGAAGAACAGGCAGAAAGATAGATGAGTCCTGCAAGGGCAAAAAAGAGTTTTTTCATCTGGTGTACTATGTTTAAGTGATAAAAGAATAAGGTTCCGCTGGGCGGAACCTTAGTTGCCAAAAATGTGGCATTAATCTATTTGGAAGCGGATTCGTAAAGCTCTTCCACTTTCTTCCAGTTGATAACATTCCAGAAAGCAGCAAGATATTCGGCTCTCCTATTCTGGTATTTAAGATAATAAGCGTGTTCCCAAACATCAACACCAAGAACAGGTGTTCCTTTCACTTCTGCAACATCCATCAGAGGGTTATCCTGGTTTGGAGTAGAAGTGATCTCCAGCTTGCCATCCTTAACTACCAGCCATGCCCAGCCTGAACCAAATCTTCCCACACCAGCTGCATTGAACTTTTCTTTGAAAGCATCAAAGGAACCAAAGGTTGAGTTGATAGCATCAGCCAGTTTGCCGGAAGGATTACCGCCAGCATTTGGGCCAAGGATATTCCAGAAAAAAGTATGGTTCCAGTGGCCGCCACCATTGTTTCTTACAGCGGGGCTGATGGTTCCTGCAGCAGCTACAAGCTCTTCCAGAGACTTGTTCTCATTAGGAGTTCCTGCTATCGCTTTGTTCAGGTTGTCAACATAAGCCTGGTGATGCTTGCCATGATGGATCTGCATGGTAGTAGTATCAATATGCGGCTCGAGCGCGTCAGGAGCATAAGGCAAAGGCGCAAGTGTAAATGCCATAATTAAAATGTTTGATGGTTAAATATTCAATTGACCGGGCAGGGATAACAACAAAAGGGATGCATGGACCAAACTTCTGATTACATCACCCAAAGTTGCTTCATCCCCAATCGGGGTACAAATTTAACCCTAAATTGTTATGTTGCTTTTATTTATTGATGGATATTTCAATTCATCATTTCGTAATTTGTTGTCCTTATCATCAATCTAACATCATTTATCATGACACATTCGACTATTACATGGAAGCGCTGGTGGACGATGGCACTGCTTTGTATGGCATTACCAGCATTTACAATGGCTCAAAAAGGCGCAAACAAACTAAGTTCCAAAGAAAAGAAAGATCACTGGAAATTATTATTCAATGGAACCAACCTTGACGGATGGAGAGGATATAATAATTCATCCACCGATGCATGGTATGTTAGCGATGGAATGATATTGAACAAGCCAGGTAAAGTGGATCACAGGAGTGACCTGGTAACAAAGGATGAATATGGCGACTTCGAACTGGTGTTTGACTGGAAGGTTAATAAAGGCGCAAATAGCGGTGTAATTTATCGTATTCAGGAAGGAAAATGGGCTTCCTATGAAAGCGGACCGGAATACCAGCTCATTGATGAAACAGGTTATCCCGATCAATTAAAAGAAGGACAAAAAAGCGGTGCAAGCTATGATATGTATGCACCTTCAAGTGTGGTATCAAAACCTGCAGGCGAGTTCAATACTTCAAGAATTGTTGCGAAGGGAAATCATGTTGAACATTGGCTGAATGGAGTTAAGGTCGCCGAGTATGAATTCAATTCGGACGACTGGAAACAAAAGAAAATGGAAAGCAAGTGGAAGGATGTGGCTCAGTATGGCCAGGCTTCAAAAGGAAGGATTGCTTTGCAGGATCATGGTGGAGGAATAGTATTCAGGAATATTAAGATCAGGGAACTGTAGATTATCTCCTTGACCTGAAAAAACTTTTCATCAGTTCAGCACATTCATCTTTCAATATGCCTTTAACCAGTATAGATTT
>JAEWIW010000077.1 GCA_023386855.1 Bacteroidota bacterium
CCGCAGTGGAAAAGAAATATGAATACCTCAACAGCCAGTTCCCGGAAAGAACAAAGGAATTTGAAAAGGCAAGGGGTACCGAACAATTGCAGAACTCCTATGCAGGCATCCTCGGCCAATCCATTGAACCGCTGATCAGGCCCATCGGGTTCGACTGGAAAATCGGTATTGCTATCATTACATCATTTGCCGCAAGAGAGGTTTTTGTAGGAACAATGGCTACGCTCTATAGTGTTGAGGAAGATGATAGCGGTGAAAGCGCTTTGCTTCGTGATAAAATGAGGGCTGCAACAAGACCAAATGGCCAGAAGGTTTATACCCTCGCTACAGGCCTTTCCCTGATGGTATTCTATGTGTTTGCCATGCAATGTATGAGTACTCTTGCCATTGTAAAAAGAGAGACCAAGAGCTGGAAATGGCCAATCATTATGTTCAGTTACATGACTCTCCTGGCCTATGTTATGAGCTGGCTTGTATATAACCTGTTCCAATAAAAATAAAAATAGAAAAGCAGGATTTTACTCCTGCTTTCTCTTTATAAAACTTCCAGTCTTCAATATAGTTCTGCTTTGTTGCGCAGCATTATGGCGCCACTAATTCAGGTAAAAATTTCTTTCAATCCTCGATCTTAACTGTGGGTACAATTCCCTCATCAGGCTATTGAGGATATCACCTCTTGTAGGACTCATCACGTTGTACCTGTTGGCATTATTGATCAGGATCCAGTCCTGGTCGCTCAACGCTCTTGAGTCACCGGTATAAGTGGCATAGGCTTCCACCCAGTCAACATCGGCCGAAACAGTTCCATAATCCACTGTCCTGCGATCTTCCAGGTCGCGCACTTCATATTCCATATTTCCTCTTACCCTGAAATTCTGTTGTATAACATGAAGCGTAGCATGAACAGTTTTATAAACTGCCTTGCCAGAAGTATCCGAACCTACCTGCACATTTCTTGAAACATTTCGGCTCGATTGAACAGGATTCGAACGGGTTCCATCAAGGTCCCTCCATGAAAGATTCACTTCCCAATCAGGATCGATGCGCTCTCTTCTCGCTTCACTTTCTGTATAAAATCTTGCAGGCATCTTGTTATTACTCCTGCTATCAAGATCTCTTACCAGGTTTTGCTGGTAGTCATCCGGCCTGTAGCGGAAATCAAAACCCCAGTTCATCAGGCTTGAATAACCCATCCTGTTTTCTTCAATGGGATTGACCACCACCTGGATCACGCTTCTGTCGTAGGCTTCTTTTTCAAGACTGCTGATATCTTTAAAACCACTTATATAACTTTTTGATTTGCTGAATGCCTGGTAAGCCTGCAATGCAGCTTCACGTCCCTGGCGGGATAGAAGGTCACGCCCTTTATCATAGAAATATTCTGCGGCTACTTCTTTTACTTCCTGTATATCACCCAGGTAATTATGCGGCTTCACTACCGAGATTGCCCCAGGAGTAGCCTGTATACTGTTATAGATGTGCTGGAGCTCATTCAGGCGCGATAGCATCTGGTCAAAGCGGCTTTCATCCTGGCTTCTCTTATAAACATCAATGGCCTGTTCATGCCGGTTCACAGCCTGTCCATACAACACTTTTAGATCCTGGATGGCTTTTTCATTGCCTGGCCGTTTATTCAACTCGTTGATAGCAGCAAATAAAGAACGGTCTTCACTTAAGGTGGCCTGGTATTTTTTTGAACCACCACATGCCCAAAGCATGGTGGCGATCATAACCAGTAGGGATATGTATTTCATAACTTGGATTTCCGGTCAAATTACATAAAACATAAACATTATTATGTTAGAAAAAATACATACTTCGTTTACTACATTAATATTAGCCAATCTTTAAGGCTTCAAAGCATTCTTTATCTTTGAAAAAATACGCTAGAAACCATTCTTTACCTTTGACAAAACTTAAGGCATGGCAAGGAATACAATAGTTTTTGACCTTGGAGGAGTACTGATCGACTGGAATCCTGATTATGTTTATAAAACCATATTTGAACAGGAAGACCAACTGAAATGGTTCTATGAAAACATCTGCACTTCCGATTGGAATGAAGAGCAGGATGCAGGAAGAAGTCTTGCCGCCGCAACAGAAGAGCTGGTCACCAGGTTTCCTGAACATGAACATAATATCCGTGCATTTTATGGACGATGGGAAGAAATGCTTGGCGGTCCCATTGCAGGAACAGTTGATATCCTGAAACAATTAAAGGAAGCTGGAAAACATAAATTATATGCACTCACCAACTGGAGCGCGGAGACCTTCCCTATTGCTCTTGAACGCTATGAATTCCTTCATTGGTTTGATGGCAGGCTGGTATCAGGAGAAGAAAAGACACGCAAGCCCTTTGCAGATATTTATGAAAAGCTGGTGGCTAAATTTAATATAGACCCTTTAGATGCAATATATATTGATGATAACCCACGCAACCTTCATCCAGCAAAAGAAATGGGAATGCATGTGATCCATTTTATATCACCGGAACAACTAAGTGAAGAACTGAAGGAGTTTAGGTAAGATGGATGCAGTCGTTAATAGTGATGCTCCCTATTCGTTATTAATCTTATTATGGCATCTATAAGATTACCCTGCAGGAATCAAACATTATAATGATGCCCTTTTTGAAGGAGTAACTATCGCGCTCGCTTCAATCTCTACAAGGTATTCAGAAGAGATCAATGCACTTACTTCTACCATAGTATTACATGGACGGATATCCTTGAAGAATTCTGCATGCGCACGACCATATTCTTCCCATCGCGATATATCGGTAACAAACATCCTGATGCGTATGACATCCGATAACTGTGCACCTGCAGTTTTCAAAATGCTTTCAATTTTTTTGAAAATAAAAACCGATTGTGCATAAGCATCATCCTTTCCTACCACAGTTCCATTTTCATCCACTGCCACTGTTCCGGTAACCTCGATGATATTACCCATTTTCACTGCCCTGCTATACCCTACCAGTTCCTCCCATTTGGTTCCTGAAGAAAAATTTTGACGTTGCATGCTGTTCATTTTGTTTGATAAGCGATCTACCAAATATAACTTTTAATGCAAGGGAAACTAAGTACTATTTTTATTGGATGAAGATCGATAGCAAACTTCCTAACGTGGGCACTACCATCTTTACCGTGATGAGTGCACTTGCAGCTGAATATAAAGCAGTGAACCTGGGACAGGGCTTCCCTGATTATCCAATGCCGGAAGATCTTATTGAACTGGTGAACCAGGCCATGAAAGATGGATATAACCAGTATGTTCATATGAATGGTTACCTCCCGCTGCGTGAAGCACTGGCAGAAAAAGTTTTCAACCTATATGGAATTTCAATAGACGCGGGCTCAATGATCACCATTACTCCAGGGGGAACTTATGCCATTTATACCGCGCTTACTTCAGTATTGACACCAGGCGATGAAGTGATCATGTTTGAACCGGGGTACGACAGTTATATTCCTAATATAGAACTGAATGGGGCAACCGCTGTCAGGATTCCTTTGAATGCACAGGACTATTCTATCGACTGGAATCTTGTGCGCTCAGCAGTGAACGAAAGAACACGGATGATCATGATCAATTCTCCTCATAATCCAACTGGCGCAGTCATTACCCAACAGGATATTGCATCATTAAGGGAGACCGTGAAAGGAACCGACATCCTCATTCTTTCGGATGAAGTATATGAACACCTGGTATATGATGGAATGCAGCATCATTCCATGTTACGCTACCCTGATCTTTTGGAAAGAAGTTTTGTGTGCTTCTCTTTTGGCAAAGTATATCATTGTACAGGGTGGAAACTCGGCTATTGCATTGCACCTTCAACCTTGATGAATGAATTCAGGAAAGTGCATCAATTCAATTGCTTCAGTACGCATTCCCCTTCGCAGGTTGCTTTGGCGGCTTATATCCGGAACAGTTCAACCTATCTTCAGCTCTCATCTTTAATGCAAGGCAAAAGAGACCTGTTCCTATCATTGATGAAGGCTACACGCTTCGATCCTGTAACGAGCCATGGGAGCTATTTCCAATGCCTCAGGTATAACAGGATCACTGGTGAGCCCGATACGGAATTTGCCCAACGGCTTACCCAAACATTTGGCGTCGCCACTATCCCGGTATCCGCTTTTTATAG
>JAEWIW010000097.1 GCA_023386855.1 Bacteroidota bacterium
GTTCATGCACAGGAACAGGCCGAGATCATTGACACTGCTTTTTCAATTTAATAAACCATCAACATGATCGATATAAAAGTTCCAACGGTTGGAGAATCCATTAGCGAGGTGACCTTATTGAAGTGGGTCAAAAAAGAAGGTGAATATGTAGAAAGAGATGAAGTGATTGCTGAACTGGAAAGTGAAAAAGCTACATTCGAAGTGAATGCTGAGCAGGCAGGTACGCTTAAGTACCATGCACAGGAAGGTGATAACCTTAAGATTGGTGATGTACTGGCAAGCATTGATGAAACCGCTGCAAAGCCAGAAGGAACGCCAGCTCCTGAAGGTGCACCAGCAAAAGAAGATAAGGCCGAAGCACCGGTTGCGGCTGGTATTGCTGAATCAAAATTCAATCAAAACCAGCCTGGCGATGGGCAGGGAATCAAAGCGCCAGCGGCAGAAGGGGCCAAAAATGTTCCTTCGGATCTTAAAGCCTCTCCTGTAGCAGCGGCTATCCTTGCCGATAAGAAAGTGGATCCCAAATCGGTTACTCCAAGCGGGTTCCAGGGAAAAATACTCAAGCATGATGTACTCGATGCATTGAACAACCCGGGCCGTACACCAGGCAGGGAACTGTTTACCAGGGAAGAGCGTAGCGAGAAGATGAGCAACCTTCGTAAAACGGTTTCACGCAGGCTGGTGGAAGCAAAGAATACCACGGCCATGCTCACTACTTTCAATGAAGTGGACATGAGCCATATCATGGAGATCCGATCAAAATATAAAGACAAGTTTAAAGAGATCCACGGGGTGGGACTTGGCTTTATGAGCTTTTTTACCAAGGCCGTTTGTTATGCGCTCCAGGAATGGCCTGCTGTAAACGCATATATAGATGGTGATTCATTAATCTTCCATGAGTACTGTGATATTTCCATAGCCGTGTCTTCACCAAAAGGACTTGTTGTACCCGTGATCAGGAATGCTGAAAGCCTCAGCATGGCTGATATCGAAAAGAAAGTGGTTGAGCTGGCAAAGAAAGCCAGGGATTCCAAGCTCAGTTTCGAAGAAATGCAGGGCGGAACCTTCACTATTACAAATGGTGGCGTATTTGGTTCATTGCTGAGTACACCCATTATCAATATTCCGCAATCGGCTATCCTTGGAATGCATAAGATCGAAGAAAGACCTATTGCATTGAATGGACAGGTAGTGATAAGACCGATGATGTATGTGGCACTGAGCTATGATCACCGGATCATTGACGGAAGGGAATCGGTTAGTTTCCTGGTTAGAGTGAAGGAATTACTGGAGAATCCTGCACTGCTACTGTTTGGTAAAGATCCTGTAAAAACCTTGCTGGAATTATAGTGTATCCTTTCGCGCACCTGAATACCGCACGCGACATCATAGCACATTACGAGGGGGCTGATCCTTTCCACCATTTTATAAAGGGCTATTTCAGGGAGCACAAAAAAGCAGGATCGCGCGACAGGAAGCAGATCACGCATTTATGTTATAGCTATTTCCGGATAGGAAAAATGATGGCTGCAAATTCATTCGAAGAAAGAATGATTGCAGCCCTTTTTTTATGCGAAGAAGAACCCTCTGATTACCTGCATGCTTTTGAACCTTCATGGAATGAGCAGCTTGAAGATCATCCATCCCTTGCAAAAAAATTACAATGGCTCACTGCGAAAACCAATGATATTGATCCATCGCAGATATTTCCTTTTGATGCTGACTTAAGTGATGGTATCAACAGGCAGGATTTTATTTTGTCGCATGTAAAGCAGCCTGACCTGCATATCAGGTTGCGACCTAATGCCAGTGCATCGTTAATTAAACAATTGAGTAGCATTCCTGGTTTTTTATCTGCCAAAGAAGATACCATGGTGTTTAAAAACGGAACCAGGTTAGATGAGCAGGTTTCCATCAACAAGGATTTTGTTGTGCAGGATCAAAGTTCACAGCAGGTTAGGGAATTCTTTCCAGCCTTTCCCTCATCTCATCATAAAGTCTCCATCTGGGATGCCTGTGCCGCCAGCGGAGGTAAGAGCATAATGGCTTATGATCACTATAAAAATATTGAACTAACGGTCACGGACATACGAAGTTCTATCTTGGTTAATTTGAAGGAACGGCTTGCACAAGGTGGGATCACCGGGTATCATTCAATGGTAACTGATCTTTCAAAAGCCGCGCCCATGAAGGCTCCTGGCCAGTTCGGCCTGGTGATGGCCGATGTGCCCTGTTCAGGTTCAGGTACCTGGGGCAGAACGCCTGAGCAATTGGTCATGTTCCCCCAAAACAAGATAGGCGAATACCAGTTACTGCAAAGGGCTATACTACGAAACCTGTTTACTTCTGTTAAACCTGGCGGGTATTTACTTTATATTACCTGTTCGGTATTTAAACAGGAAAATGAAGAGAATGTTCAATTTATTCTTGGGGAAAGTGGATATCAACATCTTCGTTCAGGGATAATAAAAGGTTACGATCATAAAGCCGATACCATGTTCGCGGCGCTATTTGCACGACCCTGAGTAATGTTTCATTGATGCACCACTGTGATGGTTTGCTTTTGCTTCTTATCGAGGTATTGCAGCAGGTAAATGCCTTTGGGAAGGAATTTCAATTGATCCATTTGCACCAGCATAGGAATACCAGGTGTCATCGTAATATTCTTTTCATACACCACTGATCCTTTTGAATCTAATAATCTCAATATTGCTTCAGTAGATTCACCAGACTTTATGGCAACAGCCAGGCTGGTATTAAAAGGATTGGGAAATGCTTTGATATTACTGTTAGTAAGGATCTTATCCAGGGTCCTCTGCAATTGAAGGGTATACAGCTTTTCGTATGCCAGCCTGAAATCAGGAATGCCGTAGCCATATCGTTCAGGATCTGGTTGTTCATACCGGTCTGCACTTTGTTTTACAGCATTGATCAGTTCCATATTCGTCATATCCGGGAAGGCTTGCCATAAGCAGGCAAATAAACCCGCAATGTTCGGCGTTGCGAAAGATGTTCCATTGCCAAAAAGTATTTCGCCCTGTGCATTGGTAATGGCGGTGCCCTGTCCAAGCGATAAAAGGTCGGGCTTAACTTTACCGGCAGCATTGGGACCCCAGCTGCTAAAAGCCGCGATGGTACCATCAGCCTTCACTGCCCCGATCGCTACCACGCTATCAGCATCTGCAGGAACGGCAACATATCGCTCATCAGTACTGGCTGTTCCTGAATTACCTGCACTTACACAAACAATCATTCCTTTTGCTGCAGCAAGGTCTGCGGCAATGCTTGCGAGGGACGTATTGCCATCACGGTTTGCATAAGAATGGTTTAACGAAGGATCATCGAATCCAATATACCCGAGTGATCCCGAAATGATATCTGCCCCTGCACTATCTGCATATTCAGCTCCCAGTGCCCAAAAGAATTCTTCAACGGGATATTCTTCTGCTGCATTTTCTGTTCTTAGGAGGAAAAAGGAAGCGGCGGGAGCAGATCCTACCATCCTGCCAGGAGAATTGGAAGCAATGATGGAAAGACAATGAGATCCATGGGTATTAACCTTGCTGATGCTTTTTGTATTTTCAACAAAATCATATCCTCCAAGTATTTGCTGGCCTGAACGGATACTATCCAGGGCAGGATTGGTATCATACCCGAAGAATCCTCCATCGAGCATGGCTATGATCATTCCTTTTCCTGTAAATCCTTTTTCATGGAGATATTCTCCCGAGTGCATATGTATTTGACGGAAAGCATCTCCATAGTCATAGTATTCTTCCATCCCTGCAGCGCGCCTGGTACCGCTTAATAAGGGACGTGAAGGATGGCTGGTCACTTCATCAAAATGGCGTTGATACGGCACCGTTATACCTGGTGCTTTTATGGATGCAACGGGCTTTGTCTTTTTGATGAATGTGATGTTAGCCAACTGGTTCAAGGCAGACACATCGTTTATCCTGATGTATACACTGTTCAGCCATTTGGAAGCACTCACTACTTCAATTCCAGGGAATTTACTAAGGCTGTCAAGGTAATATCCTGAAACCGGGAGATCCGTAGAATCCAGGGTTAACTTCTGCCGGGTTCTTCTTTGAATAGCTTTGGAAGAAAGATACTGAGCAGGCTGTTCAAGTGAAAAACTGTTATGTGCTTTGTCGGTAAATTCAACGAGGTACCTGCTGTATTGGGCATGCAGTTCATGTCGGGCAATGAAGAAAGCAAGTATTAGGAATAAAGCTCTTGACATGATATTAATTAAGACAGCCCAATCATCCCCGTTGTTGTATAAGCAGTAATAAACTCCTTAAATAAACCGGGTCAATTATGATCTTTGATACGCATTGACAGGGCAAACCCTGTTCTGAATCCTGGCTGCCCTGAAGTGGGTGGCTGGTATTCCCACATCTCGATATTTTTTGATACCATGCCGATTCCCTTTGCATACTGTTCATTCCAGAGGATCTTATATCCATAGGAATCTGGTATTTCAACCGGTACGTTTACACTATCCTCTACCTGGAAAATCGAAACGGTGCTATCATAAGTTTTTCCATTGATTTCTACAGGTTGGCCAACATTCTCGTATATCGACTCCCAGTATTGAATGTCCTCATCAACACTGAATGAATAGGATGATTCAAAGGGTTTGGATGGAAGATAAGTATTGGCTCTCCAGGTATATCCTTCTTTAACCGGTGAAACGAGTTTATTGAAACGAAGGTTGTTTTCGACCACTTCAATATTGTTTCCGGCTTCTACAATTAAATAGGTCATTACCGGCGTCCAGTCGGCCTCGTTTGTACTGCCAGGTTTGCGCAATGAACGGATGATCCTCCAGGCGGGCCGTTGCAGGTTATCCGTTACCTGCTCATCCACCAGGTCCCGGGCTTCATAATGAATAACCGTATCCTGTTGCCCGAAATTGATGAAAACGGTTGAATCAAGATCGTAAAGAATGTACTTGCCTTTTTGAAGACTAAAGTACTCTTTTGCAGTATCAGCTTCGAAGGTGGCCGTTTCCTTTTTACAGGAATTAAAACCAGCCAGGGCCATTGAAAGGATTACGGTAAGGGTAAAAATTCTTTTCATGAATGGGTATTTAGCCATGCGGCTAAAGCTGATGGAAAACGGTGTTAAGGAAGGATTATTGTAACTGTTCCAAAACAGGCATGCTTCTTTGAATGATACCACCACCGATTACGTCATTGCCTTCATAAAAAACAGCGCTTTGACCCGGTGCAATTCCCTTTGCATCCTCGAAAAAGCTGACCCTGATATTGCTGCCCTCCTCGTAAAGGTTGGAAAGCGTTCCCCGATCTTTGTACCTGATCTTGGTTATAGCTTCCATGCCATCTGTGATGCCGTCGTACTTGATCCAGTTGATCTTCGACACCATCATATCGGCCCGGTTAAGGTCTTCTTCATCACCCAAAACCACCGTGTTGGATTCAGGAAGAATATTAGTAACATACACAGGCTTTCCAAAAGTGATATCCAGCCCTTTTCGTTGACCAATAGTGTAAAATGGATAACCCTTATGTTTGCCAAGGATCTTTCCTTCCTTGTCGACAAAATTTCCACCCATTACTTTTTCTTCCAGGCCTTCAACCCTTCTTTTCAGGAAACCGCGGTAATCATTATCGGGAACAAAGCAGATCTCGTAACTCTCGCTTTTTTTCGCCAGTTCAGGGTAGCCATAATCCAGTGCCATCTGGCGGATCTCTGTTTTACGGAAATTACCCAGTGGAAGAAGGGTCCGGGATAGCAGGTCCTGTTGAAGACCCCATAGAACATAGCTCTGGTCCTTGGTTTCATCAAGTCCCTTGCTGAGGTAATAGCGGTCGTTGGTATGCTGGTGAATATTAGCGTAGTGACCTGTTGCAATGAATTCGCAATCGAGCGCATCGGCCCTTTTCAGCAGCGCCCTCCATTTGATATGGGTATTACACATCACGCAGGGGTTGGGCGTTCGGCCGGCAAGATATTCTTCAACAAAATTTTCAATAACCGCATCGCCAAATTCATCGCGGATGTCTAGTATGAAATGCGGAAAGCCATGCTGAACCGCAGCCATCCTTGCATCATTGAATGAGTCAATATTGCAGCATCCTGTTTCTTTTTTACTTCCCCCGCTGGCGGCATAATCCCAGGTTTTCATTGTGATGCCCACTACTTCGTATCCCTGGTCGTTTAGCATCAGTGCGGCCACCGTACTATCGATACCACCACTCATGGCTACCAGCACTTTTCCTTTCCTGCTCATGGTTGTTTACAATTGAGTCTGCAAAGATACAAAGGATCAGGGAAAGTGCCGGTACATGGTGTTTTAGAAAGGAAGGTCGTCGTCCATGGGCTCTTCAAGGGTAGAAGCGACCTGGTTATTGGCAGCAGGCAGGTTATTCTGGTATCCAGCAGCCTGTACGGCAGGTTGTCCCTGGCCTTCAGATTTCCCTCCCAGTAACTGGATACTCAGTACCCGGAGGTATAATCCAGCACCTGGTGTTCCATCCTTACGGGTAAAGGTCCTGACCTCGGGGAACCCTTCCACGTACACCTGCGTTCCTTTTTTAAGGTAAGGCGCTACACCTGTTTTTTCACTCCAGTAAGAACAATCCACCCATATGGTTTTTGGCTCTTTCTGGGGGTCGGCGCTTTTTTCTGTATGGGCAACGGTAAAATTCATCACCGACCTTCCGCTTACGGTATTGGTCACACAATCCCTTCCCAGGTGGCCAATCATTTGGAGCTTTATCATAATTGAAAATTTTTGGCTTAAAGGGGCAAATTAGTCTTTTGCCAAAAGCAGTCCAAAGTGATCTTATCCATTTTATGCGTTGTTTTTCCACAACGCTGCCGGAGATTTTCACATGGAAATGGCAGGCAAATGGTGTATGACAGGCCGCTTTTCCCTACCCCGTGCCACGCCCCCGTGCCACGGTCCCGTGCCACGGGGTACAGGAGGTGACATTTTTTGTTATCTTACAAATCAAC
>JAEWIW010000100.1 GCA_023386855.1 Bacteroidota bacterium
CCATTGAGCAGCAGGAAGGCAATAATGGCAATCAATCCGGTAAGGCTACTAAAAAATTGTCGTAATTCCTTTTTACAAATGGACCACATCGAACGAAAATAGGAAATAAATTAAGGCCATGGCACCCCGTGGCACGCCCCCGTGCCACGCCCCCGTGCCACGGGGTCAAACTGCAAAGCTTTCACCGCATCCGCAGGATCTTGTTGCATTGGGATTACTGAAATGAAAACCCTTTCCATTTAGGCCATCTGAAAAATCAAGGGTGGTATTGATAAGGTATAAATAGCTTTTAAGGTCGGTTACCACTTTGAGCCCTTCGTTATCAAATACCTGGTCCATCTCCTTATTTTCCTTATCAAAATCCATTTTATAGCTGAGCCCCGAGCAACCTCCTCCAACAACGGATACGCGAAGGAAATATCCTTCCTGCTCGGAAACACCCTGCTCCGACATCAGTTTTCTCACCTGTTCTTTTGCTTTTTCGCTTACGTATATCATAACTTATTTATTAATGTGATTAAGGTTTATTAAATGGCCAATGGATTCATTGCCCTTAAGGCATCCACTGTTTCCTTTACTTTTTTAATGGTATAATCAATCTCTTTTTCAGTTGTTGACCGACCAATAGAAAATCTTATCGAACCGTATGCCAGGGCATCATCGAGCCCCATAGCTTTCAATACATAACTAGGTTCCATCGATGCCGAGGTACAGGCTGATCCTGAAGATACCGCGATTTCTTTATTGATGCCCATGAGCAGTCCTTCACCGTCAACAGCACCGAATGAAATATTGGTGGTATGGGGTAAGCGATGCTTAGGGTGACCATTCAATTGTATATTTCCTATTTCCTGCAAACCCGCTTCCAGCCTGTTTCTCAGGGATGCAGTGTGTCCGGCATGTGCTGGCATTTCAGCAACTGCAATTTCACAGGCTTTCCCAAGCGCAACAATGCCGGGAACATTCAGTGTTCCGCTGCGCATCCCTTTTTCATGTCCGCCTCCATCCATTTGCGCGGCCAGTCGCACCCTCGGCTGTTTTCTTCTCACATACAGGGCACCCACTCCTTTAGGTCCATACATTTTATGGGCAGAAAGAGAAAGAAGATCAATATGATCCTGTTGAACATTGATAGGAATCTTACCTGCGGCCTGAACCGCATCGGAAAAAAAGAGGATCCCATGCTTTTTTGCAATGGCACCGATTTCCGCAATAGGCTGGATTACACCAGTTTCGTTGTTGGCATACATAACGGCTACCAGGATAGTGGAAGGTTTGATGGCAGCTTCGATATCCCCCGGTTTCACAAGCCCATCCTTACCCACAGGGAGGTAAGTTATATCCGCACCCATTTTTTCGAGATGCCTGCAGGTATCCAGCACCGCCTTGTGTTCTGTCTGAACTGTGATGACATGGTTTCCTTTTGAAGCATACAGTTCATATACTCCTTTAATCGCGAGGTTATTTGCCTCAGTGGCGCCGGAAGTAAAAATTATTTCATTAGGCTCAGCTCCTAACAGGGCGGCAACCTGCTCACGTGCCAGTTCCACTGCTTCGGCCGCTTCCCATCCAAAAGCATGGCTCCTGCTGGCAGCATTCCCGAACCGGTTTCCAAAATACGGAAGCATGGCTTCCACAACCCGGGGATCGCAGGGCGTGGTGGCGTTATGGTCGAGGTATATGGGAAGATGGATCATGGTTGACAGGTGCAAAATTAGGCAACTGCAAAATTACTTGAATTGATTTTAACTACCCCGTGGCACGCCCCCGTGGCACGGGGGCGTGCCACGGGGTATCCACAATTAAAAAAGCCCCGGAAGAATCCGGGGCTTTACCTATGAAGACTGGAGTATAAACTATTTTATAAGAGAACCTTTTTGACATCCTTCAAACCCTGCCTGCTCACTAACTGCACCACGTACATTCCTTTTACCAGGCTGTTTGAGCGGATATCTACGCTTGTCGTAGAAGCAACAGCAATTCTCGTGCTAACTACCTGGCCCCTCATATTCAAAACCTTTACCTCAATTTGTGTATCCAAAGGGTTGGAAAATTTTACACAAATGTTGTTTTGAGCAGGACTATAAGCCAGGAAACTTTCTTTCGGTTCTGCGCTGCGAATAAATTGCACCCTGCTGAAACTTGACCTTCCGTCCTGGTCAATTTGCCTGAGACGATAATACACGGTAGCTTCAGGTGCAGAGGGATCACGAAACTCATATCGGTTTACCATGCCTTCTTCTTTCGCAAACACCATCCCGATCGTTTCAAAGATTTTCCCATCACGACTTCTTTCTACTTTAAAATGGCTATTGTTCTTTTCCTGGTCAGTAACCCAATTCAGCAATACTGCATTTCCGGCCTTGTGAACATCGAATGAAATAAACTGGACAGGCATAACCGAGAATACTACAAAACCTTTCCCGGTGGTTTGGTCGGCCAGAGCCGGACCATATAAAACCCCTTCATTTCCTTTATACTTCATTTCCTTATCCAGCCTGATCTGGTCGTTTGCACCTTTAGCCGTGATCTTACCGTTGGGTTGCACAATCACTTTACTATTCTCATCCAGGTTCAGTTTTGCATTATCAAAAGCCAGCTCTCCTTCAATAATGATCACCACGTTACGGTAATCTTCTGTTCCATCAAGAGTAATCGTCCTGTTTGATGGAATCAGGATGGTATCGTTGTTAGAAGGAACATGCGGATTCCAGTTTGAAGCCTTGTCCCATCTGCCATTTGCCCTAGGTTCTACTCTTCCCGCAAATGAAACGGTGGCTATTGTTGTGATCATCATCAGTACCAGTGTAAACTTTCTCATGGGTATTGTTTTCAGGATGCCACAGTAATTTCAAGGTTGGTACCAATTGCACAAAGCCAGGGAATAACCGGCATGAAGTACAACAGGAAATAAACTACAAACTGTTAATAATCAATTAGTTAAATTGAGCTTAAATAACAATAAAATATTCTAAGGGTAAATCTTTAGGAAGGCTAAATACACCGTCTTTTTTCCCACAACAGGAAAACAAAAACTAAAACGGGAATCGAAACCAGGATTGGATGGAGATTATTGAATGTCGGTAAAGTGGTAGAATGAAGAATTGCCAGGAGGTAATTGAATGTCGGTAAAGTGGTAGAATTAAGAATTGCCAGGAAATGTTATCCCTGTTTTCCGTGGGCATCGATATTTTCCGGTACGATATTGATGCCCAGCTTTTCAATGGCCAATGCAGCGGCAACCTGGCTGGCGTCTTTCTTATTATAGGCTTTTGCCTGGGCGATAAGTTGTCCATTCACAACGGCCC
>JAEWIW010000104.1 GCA_023386855.1 Bacteroidota bacterium
CCATTGAGCAGAGCGGTATCCAGCGTTCGCAGTTAACCATTTTACAGGGGCTAATGAAGCTCAGGCAGATCTGTGATTCACCTGCGATCATGAATGAAACGGAGAAGTTTCCCAATGTATCTATCAAACTTGAAGAACTGGGACGCGAGATCACCGAGAACATCGGGAATCATAAGGCCCTGGTGTTTTCACAGTTCCTGGGCATGCTGGGACTGATCAGGGAAAAACTGAAATCGCTTGGTGTTGACTATGAATATTTCGATGGAAGCACTTCCGCGCAGGATCGTGAAAAAGCTATCCAAAGATTCCAGCACGACGACAATTGCAGAGTATTCCTGATTTCGCTGAAGGCTGGTGGTGTGGGTCTTAACCTTACTGCTGCGGATTACGTGTATATCGTGGATCCATGGTGGAACCCAGCTGTTGAACAACAGGCAATTGACCGGACACACAGGATCGGTCAAACCAAGAATATTTTTGCCTACCGTATGATCTGTAAGGATACTATCGAAGATAAGATACTACAACTGCAGGAAAGAAAACGCTCACTGGCAAGGGAACTCATCACTGATGATGACGGATTTGTAAAATCTCTTACCAGGGAGGATGTGGAGTACCTGTTCAGCTAATTACCCTACCCCGTGGCACGGGGGCGTGGCACGGCCCCGTGCCACGGGGTATAAAAAACCCCGCAAACGCGGGGAAATTGCACTAAGTAAATATGTGGTTTCTGAGGTAAGTGCAAGTAAGCTCAATGATGTATATACGAAGATTTATTCTTCAGCAGTGATGAATTGCTGATGGGTGACTCCCCTTTTACTACAATCGATGCGATGCTTTTCAGGAAGCGCACCAGGTTAGAGGATGGGCGATAAAGGTTCTTCATGATCCTTGTCCGCTCCGTGTCGATCTGCCGGTAATTTCTTTCCATGGTTATAGGATTTTGTGTTAGGTCAGAATATCCTTAAACGGGGCGGGAAAATAAAAATTGTGTTATAGAAATGTCAATAGTCGAGCAAAGCTTCAATCACGGATTGTAGCCTTGATTTTGCCAAAAAGTTCTGCTCCAGTACCGTATTAAAAGGAACGGGTGTATCAAGTGATGCGCATCGCATTACCGGTGCATCAAGGTATTCAAAGCAATGTTCACCGATCCATGCCGCAAGTTCACCACCAATACCCCCAGTAAGCGTATCTTCATGCAGAAGAATCACTTTGCCGGTATGTTTTACTGCTTCCTCAATAGCCCTGTAATCCAATGGAAGTAAGGTTCTCAGGTCAAGGATATGAAAGCTGATATCTTCATTTTGGCTCGCCGCATCCCTGGCCCAGTGCACTCCAGCTCCATATGTTATAATGGTAAGGTCCTCCCCTTCAGCAACCAGCGATGCTTTGCCGATTTCTACTTCATAATATCCTTCAGGAACAGGGCCTGAAATACTGCGGTATAAAGCTTTATGCTCAAAGAACATCACAGGGTTAGGGTCATTAATGGACGCCAGCAGCAGGCCTTTGGCATCATAGGCATTCGAAGGATAGACCACCTTTAATCCTGGGGTATGAACAAACCAGGCTTCATTACTTTGCGAATGAAATGGACCCGCTCCAACACCTGCACCGGTAGGCATCCGCACTACCACATCAGCGTTTTGTCCCCATCGGTAATGGATCTTTGCCAGGTTATTGACCACCTGGTTGAAGCCGGTGCTGATAAAATCTGCAAACTGCATCTCCACCACTGATTTCTTTCCTTTCAAAGACAGTCCCAAAGCCGCTCCCAGGATGGCGCTTTCACACAGCGGGGTATTTCTTATTCTTTCTTTACCATATTTTTCCACCAGGCCTTCAGTGATCTTGAAAGCTCCACCATATTCAGCTATGTCCTGCCCCATCAATATCAATTCTGGATAACGATCCAGCGCCAGGTCGAGGCCTTCACTAATTGCATCAATAAATCTTTTTGAAGGCGCAGCTGCAAGGTCATGTTCTTTAAGGCCATCATGCATGGAAACAAAGGGCGCATACACACCAGACAATTCGGTGGAAGTATCTGGAACTATGGTGGGAGCCTTCAAGCCTTCACGAACCGACTGTTCAATATAGGATTGGAATTCGGCTCGAACATTTTCAACATACATTTTATCGATCACATCAGCGCCGAGGAGGTATTCTTCGAATTTTTTTACCGGGTCCTTTTTCTCCCAAATTTCAAAGAGGTAAGGAGGAACATACCTGGTGCCGCTGGCTTCTTCGTGGCCGCGCATGCGGAAAGTGCTGCATTCGACCAGGAAAGGTTTTGAATTGGAAAGGCAATATTCTTTTACGCCTTTGATGGTATCATAAACGGCAAGCAGGTTATTGCCATCGATCTTCACTCCTTCCATTCCATATCCCCTTGCTTTTTCGGCCAGGTATTCAGTGCGGAACTGTTCGTTTGTAGGAGTGCTGAGTGCATATCCATTATTTTCTATAATAAAGATCACGGGAAGGTCCCAGACGGCAGCAACGTTGAGCGCTTCATGAAAATCACCTTCGCTGGTTCCCCCTTCACCTGTAAATGCTACCGCGACCTTATTTTCTTTTGAAAGTTTTGATGCCAGGGCAACGCCGTTGGCAATGGTAAGCTGGGGTCCAAGATGAGAGATCATGCCACAAATGGAATGTTCCCTGTTGCCAAAATGGAAGCTGCGTTCGCGGCCCCTGCTGAAGCCGGATGCCGCACCCTGCCATTGAAGGAAGAGTTTATCGAGCGGCATATTGCGGGTGGTAAAAACGCCCAGGTTACGATGCAATGGCATGATCCATTCATCGGGGTCAAGTGCAAGTGTAACACCCACTGAAATAGCTTCCTGCCCAATGCCGCTGAACCATTTGGAAATCCTGCCCTGCCGCAGAAGCAAAAGCATTTTTTCTTCAATCATCCTGGGCAGCAGGATGCTTTTATAGAAATGTTTCAGTTCATCATCGCTAAGCGCTTTCCGATCGAATTCCATCATGCTAGGTTATAAATTGAAAGTACGAAGCTTTCAATTTCCTCGCCGGGATTTTGTTAATTGCATGCTTCGAATTAAAATAAATCTATCGTGGAAGCAATCATTTTTGACCTGGGCGGAGTAATTCTTGACATTGACATCAGCAAAACCAATGAAGCATTCAGGAGGCTGGGCTTTGAACGCATTGATGATTATTTTGGATTGGGTCATGCCGGTTATTTCTTTAAAGACTATGAAGCAGGAAAGATAAGTGATGAAGAATTTATTCAACGCGTAAGGGATATACTTGGGGAAGGAAGTTCGGAGGAAAAAGTCATTGCAGCCTGGAATGCGCTACTGGGCGAGTTTCCAGAGGAAAGGGTTGAATACCTTGAAGGGCTTAAAGATCGCTATCGCCTGTTCTTATTCAGCAACACAAATGGCATTCATTTAAAATATTTCAAGGAGGATTTCAGGAACAGGTTTGGGAAAGACCTGGATGAACTTTTTGAAAAAGCTTATTATTCTCATCTTGCCGGCTTCCGGAAACCCGATGCTGAAGGGTTTTTGCATATTTTGGAAGAAAACGGGCTAAGGGCGGAAACTACCGTTTTTGTTGATGATGCACTGGTGAATGTAAAAGCTGCTCGTGCGGTAGGCTTACATGGTTTTCACCTGGAACCCGGGAAAAAGATAGAGGAGATAGATCCTGCTACCTGGGCAAAAAATAATTTATAGCTATCAGTCGCGGATTTCTTCAAAATCAATATAATCGCCTTCTTTCTGTTTGGAAGGTTCGGGTTTTGGAGAAGCCTGTTGTGAATTGGATTGGTTGTAGGGATTGCCCTGGTGCTGGTTCACCTGGCTTTGAAAATCGCGCATTTGTCCTTTTACCTTGTTCGACACGCGCCAGATCGGGATCACGAATCCAACAATGAACCTGTATAAAAAATAAAGGGTTATTGCCCAAAAGATGATCTTTAACATGTTACAAAGCTAGCAGTATTTACAAATCCACCCTTCTCTTTTCCTTGGGGAATTGCTAAAGTTTACTCTTGAGATTGACCCCGTGGCACGGGGGCGTGGCACGGGGGCGTGCCACGGGGTACTAAAAGGAGGCTGTAGAAAAACATATTGTGTGGCATGAAATAAATATTTTCAGTAAAATTTCGCTATTCCATGTAGTAATCATACTTTTGCGCTGGTAAATGAATCAAGCGCAAGGGAACGGACACGTTCCCTTCTTTTTTTCTTATGAGTAATGAAACGCAGATCAGGAGAGTAGAATCCATGTTGCAGGAGCTTTTAAAGGACGATCCTGCCCATTTTTTAGTGGAAATTCGCATCAAACCTACCAACAACATCAAGGTTTTCCTGGATGGTGACAATGGCATCACTATTGAAAAATGTATTGCCATCAACAGGGCACTATACAAAAAGATCGAGGAAACGGACCTTTTTCCCCTGGATGATTTCTCCCTGGAGGTTTCTTCTCCAGGCCTCGATGAACCTTTGAAATCAATGAGGCAGTATCATAAAAACGTTGGGCGCAAGGTTGAAGTGTTGCTCAAAGATGGGGGAAGGGTGGAAGGAAAACTTTTGGAAGTGCAGGATTCAGGAATCAAAGTGGAAGAAGTAAAAGGAAAAAATAAAAAACAGGAAATCATCCAGCATGAATTTCCATTCGACTCTATAAAATCAACTAAAATTCAAATAGTATTTTAATTCCGGAAAACCGGTTTTTCAAATTAAGACTATGGCAAGTATCAACCTGATAGACGCTTTCCAGGATTTCAAGGAAGCCGAGAACATTGACCGTCCTACGATGATGAAAGTAGTGGAAGATGTATTCAAGACCCTGCTGCGAAAGAAGTATGGAAGCGATGACAACTTCGATGTTATCGTGAATGCAGAGAAGGGCGACCTTGAGATCATGCGACGCCGGATGATCGTAGAAGACGGCGAAGTGCAGGATCCCCTTGCAGAGATTGCCTACAGTGATGCGGTGAAAATTGAACCCGACTTTGAAATCGGTGAGGAACTTTATGAAGAAGTAGATATAATGGACTTCGGTCGCAGGGCCATCCTGGCAGCCAAGCAAACCCTGGCAAGCCGGATCAGCGACCTGAAGAAAAATGTACTGGTGAAGAAATACGGAGAAAGGGTTGGTGATATCATCAATGCAGAAGTTTACCAGGTATGGAAAAAAGAGATCCTGCTGCTCGACGAAGAAGGCAGCGAGCTTATTCTTCCAAAATCTGAACAGATACCACAGGATTATTTCAAGAAAGGTGAAAGTATAAGGGCAGTAGTAAAGAAAGTGGAATTGAAGAATAACAGTCCCGTGATCATTCTTTCAAGAACTTCCCCTTTATTCCTGGCCAAATTGCTGGAGATCGAAGTGCCCGAAATTTTCGATGGCTTGATCGTGATCAAAAAAATTGTTCGTGAACCAGGAGAAAGAGCAAAGGTGGCGGTAGAATCTTACGACGACAGGATCGACCCGGTGGGTGCCTGCGTAGGTATGAAAGGAAGCCGTATTCATGGTATCGTTCGTGAACTCAAGAATGAGAACATTGATGTGATCAACTGGACCAATAACCAGCAGTTGCTGGTGCAGAGAGCGCTTACTCCTGCTAAAATCACCAGCATGGAGATCGATAACGATAAAAAACATGCGAATGTTTACCTCAAGCCCGACCAGGTTTCGCTGGCCATAGGAAAAAAGGGTGTGAACATCAAGTTGGCGCAGGAATTGACGGGATTAACCATTGATGTATTCCGCGATACTGAAGGTGAACCCCAGGAATTTGACATCGACCTGGAAGAATTCAGCGATGAGATTGAAACATGGGTGATTGATGAATTCAAGAGGATCGGTTGTGATACCGGAAGAAGCGTCCTGGCCTTAACGCCAGAAGAACTGGAAAGAAGAACTGATCTCGAAAGAGAAACTATTGATGATGTTAGAAGAATATTGAAAGAAGAATTTGAGCAAGAATAATGTGGGTTGGTTACACAGCACTATAAACAAATTAATTGTCATATACAATCGAATGGCAGAAACAACAACACCAAGGTTAATGGCCGCAGCCAAGGAATTCAACATCGGTAAGGATACGCTGGTGGACTTCCTGGTAGGCAAGGGTTTCAGTAAGGATGACCTTAAACCGACTTCAAAACTTACGGAAGACATGTATCGTTCGCTCCAGCAGGAGTTCCAGAGCGATAAGGTTGCTAAATTAAAAAGCGATCAGATCGATCTTCCAAAAGGAAGTGTCGAGGCAAGGAAGAAAAAAGAAGACGAAGTGGTCGGCTTTAAAAAAGAGGCCAAAAAGGCGCCTGTTGAGGAACCTAAGGAAGAGCCTGTGGTTGTTGAGCAAACTCCGCCACCTCCACCACCACCGGTGGAAATTCCAGCCCCCGAGCCTCAGCCCGAACCGGTTGAAGTACCAGCACCTGTGAAGGAAGAGCCGGTTGAGCCCGTGGTAACCAAGGTGGAAGCGCCTGAAATCAAGGAACCCAAAGTGTTTGACAAGATTGATTTGTCGGCCATTGACTCCAGTACCAGGCCAAAGAAGGCTGCGCCTAAAAAGGAAGAAGTTGTTGAACCGGTTAAAGAACAAAAGCCAGAGCCCGTAGCGGAGCCTGTGCCGGTAGAAGAAATAAAACCTGTTGAAGCCCCCGTCGAAGCGCCTAAAGTGGTTGAACAACAGCCGCATGAGGAAGAAGAAGTGAAGCCTGCTGCACAGGCCACTGTTGAGCCAGTTGCTGAAGCACCTGTTGTTACTCCAACTCCGGCAAAGGAAGCGGAGCAGGCGCCGGCAACCGAAACCCCTGCTGAAGAAGCGGAAGGCGGACCGGTTATCACGAATATCAAGGCTGAAAAACTGGAAGGACCCAAGATCCTTGGAAAGATCCAGCTTCCTGTTGGCAATGAAGCCCGTCCTAAACCCGGTGAGGAAAAACGCAAACGCAAACGTATTCCCATTGAAAAAAGGGAAACACCATTGCCGCGCCCACAGCTATTCAAGAGAGACGAGCAACGTCCTGGCCAGCAACAAGGCCAGGGTGGTCAGCGCCCGGGTGGCCAGCGGGATTTCCAGCGTGGCGGTCCACAGCGCCCGAGTCGTCCCGGTGCTCCAC
>JAEWIW010000115.1 GCA_023386855.1 Bacteroidota bacterium
ATTGATTTCAGGGAAAGAGCACCCATGCTTGCGAGCAGGGATATGTACCTGGATAGTGCAGGAAATGTATTGAATGCGCTGAGTAAGGATGGACATCTTGCTGCCGGCGTGCCGGGCACTGTGGACGGTTTGTTTGAAATGTCGAAATATGGTAAGCTTCCTTTTAAATCACTTATACAGCCGGCAATTGAACTGGCGGAAAAAGGCTTTGCCATATCGGCGATGGAGGCAGCCAACCTGAATTGGGCAAGAGCAGGCTTTTTGGCCAATAATACAGTGATCCCCGTTTTTGTAAAAAACACGCCATGGAAACAAGGAGATACACTTGTGCAGAAGGATCTTGCTGAAACCCTTAAGCGGATCAGGGATAAAGGAGCAAAAGGATTTTATGGTGGAACCACTGCCCGTATGATCGTTGATGAAATGCAAAGAGGCAAAGGGATCATTACCAAAAAAGATCTTCGGTTATACAAGGCCGTTAGAAGGGATGTTGTTTCTTTTCCTTATAAGGGTTACCAGGTGATCACTATGCCACTGCCCAGTTCGGGAGGAATATTATTACCACAGATGCTGAAGATGGTGGAGCAGCATTCTGCTGAAATGAAAGGATTCCATGATCCAACGACAGTACAATTAATGACCGAAGTGGAACGCCGGGCATTTGAAGATCGTGCCCAATACCTGGGTGATCCCGATTTCGTGGAAGTTCCTGTAAATAAGCTTACCAGTGAGGCCTATTTGCACGAGAGGATGAAGGATTATGTACCGGGGAAGGCTGGCAAATCAAAACCGTTCAGCCTGCCCGCAAAGGAAAGTACTGAAACAACGCATATCAGTATTTATGACAGCGAGGGAAACGCGGTATCTGTTACCACCACACTGAATGGCAGCTATGGCAGTAGAACGGTGGTATCTGGTGCAGGTTTTTTATTGAATAATGAAATGGATGATTTCAGTGTGAAACCTGGTGTTCCGAACATGTATGGAGCATTGGGAACAGAAGCCAATGCCATCAGTGCAGGAAAGCGAATGCTCAGTTCGATGACGCCAACCATTGTATTGAAACAAGGTAAACCCTTTATGGTTGTGGGAACACCGGGAGGAACCACTATACCCACTTCGGTTTTTCAAAGCATATTGAATGTAATAGATTTCGGGTTATCGGCCGAAGAAGCGGTGAACCGGCCTAAATTCCATCATCAATGGTTTCCCGACCAGCTGATGCTGGAAAAAGGGTTCCCCGAAAATGTCAAAAAAGCCCTGCTGGCCATGGGATACAAATTCATGCAGGTAAACCAGATCGGCAGAACTGAAATGATACAGGTGCAGCCGGATGGAACTATCGAAGCCGTTGGAGACAATAGAGGCGACGATGCGGCAGAGAGTTTTTAATACCCCGTGGCACGCCCCCGTGCCACGCCCCCGTGGCACGGGGTCTATTTATAAATCAAAATTTCCACCTTATCCCCCTTTCTATACCCCCGGTACATTCCTTCGGTATTAAAAGGCATGGCAATATTTCCATCCTTATCCACCGCGATCAGTCCGCCATCGCCGCCTAATCCTGGAAGCCTCTGGTGTATCATTTCCTTACTGGCCTGTTCAAGCGTCATCTTCCCGAATTCCATCATATCACTTACGGATTTGGCCATCACCAGCCGGATAAAAAATTCACCCCACCCGGTACAGCTGATCGCCACCGTTTTATTATTGGCATAAGTACCTGCACCAATAATAGGCGCATCCCCGATCCTTCCATATTTTTTATTGGTCATACCCCCGGTACTGGTGGCTGCTGCAAGGTTTCCCTGGTGGTCGAGCGCCACCGCTCCCACTGTTCCATATTTTTCATCCCTGTTTCCAGGCTGCTTCAATGAACCTTGTGCCGCAATAGAACCTGGAGAATAATCCAGTTCGGTTTTATTTGTATCCCTTGCCCTTGCCTGCATCAATCCTTTCCACCTGGATTCCGTATGGAAATAAGATGGATCCACCATCTCCAGCCCCGCCTGCCTGGCAAACTTTTCCGCCCCTTTACCCGCCATCATCACATGTTCACTTTTTTCCATTACCGCCCTAGCTGCACTGATAGGATTTTTTATGGTGGTCACCCCCGCCACTGAACCTGCCTTGAGATCCTGCCCGTTCATGATGGCCGCATCCATTTCATTTTTACCTTCATTAGTGAATACAGCGCCCTTTCCCGCATTGAATAGAGAATCATCTTCCAGTACCCTCACCGCCGCCTCCACTGCCGACAAAGCCGTGCCTCCATTTTCAAGCACTTCATAACCTTTATTCAGCGCAGTTTCCAGCGATTTCATATACGCTTTCTCGCGCTCTGGTGTCATAGAACTTTTTAAAATAGTGCCGGCTCCTCCATGAATCACCAGTACCGGTTGAACTTTTTTCTCCTGTGCCATTCCCGGCTGAATTGTTACCATGAGTGCCAATATTAATAGTATTCGCATGTTTAACTTTTAAGCTATGCCTGCAAGTTATATTTTTAGCAGGTTCATAGGCCAGGTCCTATATTCATGGTATTGAATTTGTTCGACAAGGCCGATTACCTAAATTTGCAACCCAAGAATACTATCCTGAAACAATTCTGGAAAATATCCCGCACCATTTTACTGGTATTGATCTCCCTGGTCATATTGGTATGGCTGCTCATACAAACCACTTTTGTCCAGAATATCATCGTTCACCAGGTTACCCATAAACTTTCAAAGGACCTGAATACCACTGTGGAGATCAAACATGTCGACTTTGACCTGTTCAATACCATGCTGCTTGAAGGTACATTGGTGAGGGATAAAAGCAAGGACACACTGCTGTATGCAGGCACAGCCAAAGTGCTGATCACCGATTGGTTCTTTTTTTATGATAAGGTAGAACTGGAATATGTTGGACTGAAAGAAGCCGTGATTCATCTTAACCGACAGGATTCGGTCTGGAATTACCAGTTTTTAATTGATTATTTCAGTGCACCAAAATCTTCAAAGCCTAAAAAGAGTATCGACCTGAAACTGAAACAGGTCGAGTTCGATAATGTGGCCATCATCCAGAAAGATGGATGGCGGGGCGAGAACCTTTCCGCTGTTGTTCATTCCCTCGATCTTATCACAGATACTTTTGACCTGGATGCCAAACGGATCAATATACAATCGCTCGACCTCGACAAGCCTTCCTTTGCGATCTATAATTATTTAGGCAACAGGCCGGCAAAAGCTGATACCAGCGCACAGGATGATTACCAGGAATTCGTCAATGATACCAGCGCCCTCCGCTGGAACCCGGGCAAATGGCTTGTTTCCATTGATCAGCTCAGGATTCGAAGCGGGTCTTTTAAAAACGATGTTCAGACCAACAGGGAACCTTATGCCAGCTTTGATGGCCAGCATATCCACTTCTTCGATATTGAGGGTGACTTTAAAAAAGTAAAGTTTGAACAGGATTCAATTACAGCTAATGTTTCGCTTAGCACAAAAGAACGCAGCGGTTTCCTTGTCCGACAGTTGAAAGCCAACATGCGCATGCATCCCGAGGCCATGGAATTTTTCAACCTTGATCTGCGCACCAATAACAGTACGCTGAAGGATTACTTTGCCATGAACTATAACACTTTTGACGACATGAGCTCGTTCCTGTCAAAAGTGCGCATGGAAGCTAACTTCGATCATTCGGTACTCAATAGTGATGATATTGCCTATTTCGCACCTGAACTTTCTACCTGGAAAAAAAGGATCAGGGTAACCGGAAAAGTAAGGGGTAGCGTGGATAACCTCGATGCACAGGATATTTCAGTAGAAGCAGGAACGGATACTTACCTTGAGGGTGATGTCAGTATTGATGGATTGCCCGATATCAACCGAACTTATATCGACTTTGTGGCACGTGATTTCAAGACCATCTATCCTGATATGGTTCGCTTTGTTCCACAGTTGAAAAAAGTAACCTATCCCAACATCAACGAATTGAAATTCGTAAAGTTCAAAGGAAACTTTACCGGCTTCTTAACCGATTTTGTTAGCTATGGAACATTTGAAACCAACCTTGGTATCGTAACCACTGACCTTAACATGAAACTGCCGCCCAATGGGCAATCCAGCTATTCGGGAACTCTCAGGACGCAGAACTTCACCCTTGGAAAATTCATTGGTAACGACCAGATCGGAAGGATCTCACTCGATGGTTCTATTAAAGGAAGGGGAATGAAAACCAGTACCATGATGGCAAACATGGATGGAAAGATTTCATTACTTGAATTCCAGGGATATGGATACCAAAATATTGTGGTGAAGGGTGCTTTATCCAAAAATAATTTTTCGGGCGAACTGGATATCAATGATCCAAACCTGCTGGCCACCCTTGATGGAACAATTGACTTCAGGGGAAAAGTTCCGGTATTCAATGTTGTCGCGGATATCGGAAAAGCACAGTTGCAGCAGCTGCAATTAAGCCGGGACAATATTGATTTCAATGGCAAGTTCAACCTTGATTTTGCAGGCGATAATATTGACAACTTTCTCGGGACCGCAAGAGTTTTCGATGCCGCATTATACCGCAATGGAACACGCATGGTGTTTGATTCTCTCGTACTTGAATCAAGGATATCAGAGGGGCAGAAAATGATCACTGCGGTTAGTAATGAATTCGATGCGGCACTGGTGGGACAATTTTCCCTGATGGATCTTCCAAATTCTTTCAGGGGATTTCTTCAGCAATATTATCCCGCCTATATCAAGCCCGGTAAAGTAGCAGCAAGAAAAGAGAACTTCAGCTTTGTTATCACCACAAAAAATGTTAGCGACTATATCAAGCTGTTCCAGAAAGATATTGATGGCCTCAATTACAGCTCCATTACCGGTCGTATCAACACTGCCGAAAATCTCCTTGATCTGAATGCCGATGTACCACAGGTATTGTACAAAAACATTGCATTCAATAATGTTACGTTGAAAGCAGCGGGAAACTATGATAGTCTTTCAGTTGAAACCAATGTTGCCAATGTGATCATTAACGATAGTCTTCATTTTCCGGGAACTTATGTCAAACTGAGTTCTTCAGATGATATATCAAATGTTTCCATCAGCACCAGTGCGAACCAGGCATTGAATGCCGCCAATCTTTCTGCCCAGGTTCAAACCCTTGCTACCGGAGCTAAGATTACCTTTCATGAATCAACTTTTGACCTCAATGGTAAAACCTGGTACATTAATGAAAATGGCGAACTGGTACTTACCCGCGATCTTGTATCGGCCGATAATATCCGCATTTATAATGGCCAGCAGGAGATCAATGTAACTACTGTTCCTTCAGATATTGGTAATACCCATGATATCAAGATCCAGTTAACTAAACTGAACATAGGTGATTTCACTCCTTTCTTTCTTCCTCAAAATCGCGTTGAGGGTTTACTCACCGGCAGCATTGATATCGTTGATCCTTTTGGGCGCTTGAAGATCGATGCTAATACGGAAGCTGAACAATTAAGGTTTGAAAATGATTCAATTGGTAAAGTGCAGTTAGGTGGGTACTTCAACCAGCAGACCAATACCGTTAACTTCACTGCCAACTCAACAAACCAGCAATACACTTTTGACGTGGATGGATTGTTCAGGCTGAAAGATAGCTCGCGTGCAGAGAACCTGGCCATGGACATAAAGCTTTCTGATACCAGGATTGGTTTACTCGAAAAATATTTATCAGGCGTTTTCTCGGAAATGGATGGACTGGCATCGGGCAACCTTCGCATTGAAGGACCATTGAATGACCTCGATTACCTTGGCAATGTGAAGCTGACAAATGGAAGGGTAAGAGTTGGATTTACAAATGTTGTGTACACCATTCCCACAGCAAATTTTGATTTCCGTGAAGATCGGATCAACTTCGGCACATTTAATATCAAAGACACTTTTGGGAATATAGGCC
>JAEWIW010000154.1 GCA_023386855.1 Bacteroidota bacterium
GACTTCATATCATAAGGAAATCCCTGGCCAAATAATTTATGTTCCCAGGCAGCATTGTCTTCGGTGCTTTGTATATAGGTATTAATAGGGTAGAGGGTTGACCAGCCCTTCGTATAAAAACTATCCACCAGCTTTCTTGCATTGAAGCTGTTCAGCCATGGGGGTAATTTTTTCATATAATAATCCGAACTGATCCAGTTGCCCGTTTTTGTATCGTACCAGTAGGCGGCATCAGCAGAATGCCCTGCGGGAAGAATGCCACAACGATCCTTGATGGCGATACCGATCACCCTGCTCCTGAAATTGGTGGCAATCTTTAACTCATCACAGATCGTGGTCACAACCATATTACGTGGGCTCATGGAACCAGCGGCCAATGTTGTGCTTCCAATGGTAAGTGAGCCGGTGTCTTCTACGCAATAAATAAAATCACCATATTCTTCATCGTACCAGTCGTTACCAGTAATGCCATGGATGGCAGGTACTGTTCCGGTATACATGCTGGTATGGCCGCATGCTGTAACAGAAGGAATATAGGGTAAAGTGGTATTGTCACAGCTAAATCCATTATGCAGTAGTCGTTTGAAGCCACCGTTGTCGGCATAGCGGTCATAATACCTGTACAGGTAGTCCCAACGCATCTGGTCAATTACTATACCCACAACCAGCTTTGGTCTTTCCAGCTGACCAGTGGCCTGGGAATAAGATGTTGCAAAGCTTAACAGGACCAGCAGGTTTATGATGATTTGTTTCATTTCATAATTTTTTTCGGTGAAATGACCTGCCTTAATTTAATCTGTTGAACCGTGGAATTCTATGACGATGGTCAAGGAGCATGATTATTCTTTGCCTGCTGGTCGCATCCCTGGTTTTTTCCTGCTGATACAGGCAGCCTTGAATAATTTCTATTCAATCAGCTGTTCACATGTCTGCCGTCAATGTTTTTCCGGTGATTAAAGAGTAGATTAAGTAAATAAAATGATCCCCGTATGCACACAGCAATCAATGACCGCCTGCTTTCTGGTTGCAGGCTAATGGATGCATTTGCACAGCGCACAGGTCTTCTGGGAACTGATGGTAATATCAGGAGAAGGTATTTGTGGACGGATGCTTTTGCAGTGCAGAATTTTTTACAACTTGGTCAACATGTTGATCCCTTATACACCAGCCTTGCAAAGCGGTTAATTGAAGAAGTGCATAATCAACTTGGAAAATTCAGGGACGACGATATAAGGACTGGATGGATAAGTGGCCAGGAGCCAGCGATCGGGAGGCAGCATCCCACCATTGGCGGACTCAGGATCGGCAAGGAATTGCCTGAAAGAAAAGTATCTGAACCTTATGATGAAAAACTGGAATGGAGCCGCGATGGGCAATACTTTCATTACCTGTCGCGGTGGATGCATGCGCTAAGTGATGCTGCCCAATATACAGGTGAAATGAATTATGCTGAAATGGCCGGTGACCTTCTGGAGGTTAGTTCGAAATTCATTCATACAAGTGATGGCAGGGTCAGGATGTACTGGAAAATGAGCACGGACCTGTCAAGGCCATTGGTCAGTAGTATGGGGGCGCATGATCCATTGGAGGGTATGGTTTCTGCATACAGGATAATGCACCTGGTTCCAGCTCGTTCCGACAAAATATTGCCAATGATCAACCTGTTCAAATCCTGCAGTAAGGGAATGGATTGGTCAACAACAGATCCCCTGGGGATTGGAGGGTTATTAATAAATTTATCTGTGATGATTGAGCTGGAAAATTTTATTGAAGATATTCCATCACAGGTGCGGCCAAGGAAACTATATAGCGATTGTTTATATGGCCTTGAAGTATATCGAAGAATACATGAACAACATCTTGAAGCAGGCAGGCGGCTTGCATTCCGGGAATGTGGATTATCTGCTGGCCTGCGGGCGGTTCAATTTATATCGAGTGAAAACCATACCTCGAACCTGAGCCTGCAGGATCTTGAACGCTATTCCTTTCTTGCTGATGAAATTGAAGCTTTCTGGAGGTTGCCACTGAACCAGCAAACCCCATCCTGGATGCTTCACCAGGATATCAATTCGGTTATGCTGGCCTCAAGCCTGGTTACAGGAGAAGGAATGCTAAACCATTAGCAGGAATTTCCAATGTTATGAAATTGTTACCCCAGTATGAATATTCTGTTATCGAATCTTTACTAATGCGTTACTCTTTGAATAAAAGCAATAATGCACTGGTTTAAAGCTGATTTTTGCACCGGAAAATAAACGGAAATAAACGCCATTGAGGTATGAACAAGTTAACAGCAATATTTGCCCTGTTCTTTTTGGGCATGTCCCTCCATACGAATGCCCAGCATTCAGATGATACGGACAACAGGGTTTTCGCAAAATTTGGAAAGGGAGTGAATTTCATGGCCAAAGATTCATCCATGAGTCTTAAGCTGGGAGCAAGATTTCAAAGCCTGTTCGTTGCAGAAAAATCGTTGAGTGATGGTAGCCCTGTTGAAAAAGAATTAATGGTTCGAAGATTCAGGCTTAAAATGGATGGATTTGCCTTTTCACCAAAACTGGAATACAAGATCGAGCTTGCATTAAGCAACCGCGATAATGCCCCTGTTATTAAAGAAGGAAGTAATGCAGCTAATATTGTTCTGGATGCCGTATTGAAATATAGCGTCAAGGATAATTTTGAAATATGGTTTGGCCAGACCAAACTGCCGGGTAATCGTGAAAGGGTGATCTCTTCCCAGAATCTCCAGTTTGTTGACAGGAGCCTGGTGAATTCTTTTTATACCCTCGACCGTGATATGGGATTGCAGGTGCATCATTCCTTCCACCTGGGAAAAGCGTTGATCAGGGATAATTACGCGATCTCACTGGGACAGGGACGAAACTTTACAGTCTCTGATACAGCCGGGTTCAGTTATACAGGACGTGTTGAAGTATTGCCTTTCGGGGAATTTAAACATGGTGGTGATTACTTCGATGCTGACCTGGAAAGAGAAACCAGCCCAAAATTGTCTGTTGGTGCAGGGTATAGTTTTAATGATGGCGCAGTAAGAAAAGGTGGGGAACTGGGTTCCTTTTTGAAAGAATCCCGTGACCTGAGAACTTTCTTTGCTGATATGATGTTTAAATACAGGGGCTGGTCGGTAAGTTCCGAGTACATGAACAAGCAGGCCGATCATGATCCGGTGCTGAAAGACCGCACCGCCTATTTTCAAACAGGAAGTGGCTGGAACTTTCAAACAGGTTATCTCTTCCATAACAATGTTGAGCTTGCAGGAAGATATTCCACCATCGATCCTTCCTCTTCACTGCGGTATGATCATTATGCCGGAAAGATCAAAGAATATACCATTGCCTTTTCAAAATATTTTCTTGGCCATAATTTAAAAGTTCAGACCGACCTCAGCCATACGAAGGAGGAATTCCAGCAGGATCCTTCATTGCGATACAGGCTGCAGGTTGAATTTGCTTTTTAAAAAACCATTTGAAAATTCTTCAATTAAAAAGAATCAATATGAAATTATTCAACTTGAAAACTGTAGGATTAATGTCAGTGCTGGCAGCAGGCTTAATGCTTGTATCCTGTGGAGGAGGGAATGAAGG
>JAEWIW010000169.1 GCA_023386855.1 Bacteroidota bacterium
GTTCTGGTAAGCAGGAACGGTGAAGCGTGAATTGGGGTGCGCTGCGGGTTTGCCACCTGCCGGATCGTAAGGTTTACCATGCCAGTCGGTAAGTCCAACAGGTACTTCTTTGGTCATGCCTTCCCACCAAACATCTCCATCGGGTGTGATGGCCACATTGGTGAAGATGGTATTTTCACGGATACAATCCATTGCATTAGGATTGGTTTTGTAATTGGTTCCGGGGGCAACACCAAAGTATCCGGATTCGGGATTGATGGCAGTGAGGTGACCGTCGGGATGTTTATGAATCCAGGCAATATCATCACCCACTGTAGTGATCTTCCATCCACCCATTTCCTTGGGAGGGATCATCATGGAGAAGTTGGTTTTACCGCAGGCACTTGGGAAGGCGGCAGCAACATAAGACTTCTCTTTTTCGGGAGATTCAACACCCATCAGCAGCATGTGCTCTGCCAGCCAGTGTTCTTCGCGGGCCATAACTGAGGCGATACGGAGGGCAAAGCATTTTTTACCCATCAGGGCGTTACCGCCATAACCGCTACCATAGGAGATCACCAGTCGTTCTTCGGGGAAATGGGAAATATACTTTGTAGTGGGGTTGCAAGGCCATTTCACATCTTCCTGCCCTTCTTCAAGGGGGGCACCGATGGTATGGATGCATTTTACATAATTGCCGGTTTCAATGAAGGGAAGAACCGGTGTTCCGATGCGGGTCATGATATGCATGTTCACCACAACGTATTCGGAATCGGTGATCTCTACACCATAGCGGGAGTAGGGAGATCCGATAGGGCCCATACAGAAAGGAATGGCATAGAGGGTACGGCCCTTCATGGAACCCTTCATAAGGTTGCCCAGGATAGCTTTCATTTTTGAAGGTTCCATCCAGTTGTTGGTAGGGCCAGCATCTTCCTGGCGGCGGCTGCAGATAAAGGTTTTATCTTCTACGCGGGCAACATCGCTGGGATCGCTGAAGCAGGCAAAGCTATTGGGTCTTTTTTCAGGATTCAGGCGGATAAAAGTTCCCTTCTGAACAAGCAGTTCACAGAGTTCATTGTATTCGTCTTTTGAACCATTGCACCAGTAAATATTGCTGGCCTCGGTTTCGCGGGCGACGGATTCGACCCACAATTCCAGTTCCTTGGTGGTGGCCAGTTTGCCTGCCGCCGGCGCTAATTTTTCCTGAAAATTAGTTGTGATCATCTTCTTTGTTTTTAGGTTTACAACGCTGAGATATTGAGAACAACTGTATGCGGGCAGACCATCGCTTCAAATTAATTGGTGGATATGTCTTAACAGTACGCATACAAGATAATTTGTGATAAGGCTTTCACTTACGGTAGAACTTGCAAGTAGCTGCTAATAAGAGAACACAAAAGTAGCCCCGCCAAATGCCGGTTTTTTATGACTGTTATCAACTGTATGGATGATAAATATTTTTTAAGCCTTCATTCGCATTAAAATAAAAAAGGATAATTTTGTCTTTTATTATTTAATATAAAAGGATAAAATTGTCCTTTATTATTTATATCGTTAATAAATCCAGCAATGACAACTATTACAAAGATTTTCAGGTTTGAAATGGCGCATGCAATTCATGGTTACAATGGAAAATGCAGTAACATTCATGGTCATTCTTATGAATTACATATTTCAGTACAGACACATAAGAAACATCCTTATTTTATCCCTGCCCCGGGATTCATAATTGACTTCAAGGATCTGAAGAAAATAGTGAACAATGAAGTGCTTTCGAAACTTGATCATATGCTTTATTTATCAAGAGATGGAGTGCAGCAATTCAATCTTTGCGGGCAGCATGGCAACCTTGTTATTACCGACTGGGAACCATCGGCTGAAAATCTCCTGCACTTCATACATTTGCGTTTATCCCAGGCGCTTCCGGCAGGTGTTTGTCTGCATGCTATCAAATTATATGAGACCGCAGATTCCTATGCTGAATGGAGATGTTCTGAAGTACATTAGGTAATTACAGGTGCCGGCCCATGGAGGGAAGTCATACTGTGGGGAAATAAACGATAGATTTAACCAATATAAATAACCAACAACGCTATGTTTTCTAAAGCCTGTGAATACGCGCTTCGCTCCACCCTTTTCATCGCCAGGAACAGCAGTGAAGAAAATAAGATCGGGATCGACCAGATCTGCAAGGGAATTAAATCGCCACGCTCTTTTACTGCCAAAGTATTGCAGCAACTCACCCGTGCAGAGATCATCAGTTCAGTAAAGGGCCCCAATGGCGGGTTTTATGTTCCGGAAAAATCACTCCGGCAGCCCATGTCGTCCATCCTGAAAGCCATGGGGGAAGACAAGATGCTGAAGAAATGTGTGCTTGGATTAAAGCGTTGCACCGACCTTAACCCCTGCCCTATGCATGAAGAATATAAAGTGGTAAAGGCCAAGCTTGGTGAAATGTTCGATTCCAAAACCATCAGGCAGGTAGCAGAATCGGATGAGAAGGAATTTGAAATTCTCAAAGCCTGATTTTGTATTTTGTATTTTGTATTGTGTATTTTGTTTTCCGTTTTCCGTTTTCCGTTTTCAGTTTTCCGTTTTCCGTTTTCAGTTTTCCATTATGAAATCACTAATCCTTTTACTGCCACTATTCATCGCTACCAATATGTTTGCCCAGCACATTGAAATGCCGCTTTGGCCTGCAGGGAAAGTTCCCAACCATAAAAATTCTGCTGACAAGGAATTGGTGGAAAATAAAGACATCATGCTGGTGAGCAAAGTGCAGGATCCCTCCATTACCGTGTTCCTTCCCGCTAACCGCAATAACAGTGGACAGGCGGTAGTGATCTGCCCGGGTGGTGGCTACGGTGTACTGGCTTATGACTGGGAAGGCACTGATATTGCCAAATGGCTGAATGGAAATGGCATTGCCGCAATTGTGCTGAAATATCGTTTGCCTGGTTCAGCATCCAATATAACACCGCATCTTTCTCCTTTAATGGATGCACAGCGTGCTATCAGGATGGTAAGATATCATGCTTCGCAATGGAAGATCAATCCCGGGCAGGTTGGTATCATGGGATTTTCAGCAGGTGGTCATCTTGCTTCAACAGCAGGAACGCATTTCGACCAGGGAAATACTTCTTCAAAGGATAGTATTGATCGGTATAGCAGCAGGCCAGATTTCATGATCCTGGCCTACCCTGTTATTTCCATGTCGAAACCGATCATGCATGAAGGTTCAAGGAATAACCTCATCGGGTCGCAGCCCTCAAAAGAACTTGCGGAATATTATTCCGATGAATTGCAGGTTAGCGAGCAAACGCCACCGACCTTTATTTTCCATGCTTCCGATGATGATGCCGTTCCGGTAGAGAATAGCCTGTTGTTTTACCAGGCCCTAAAGGATCATAAAGTTCCCGCTTCACTTCATATTTTCCCCAATGGCGGTCATGGGTTCAGCCTGGCGTTAGGCGACCCGATGCTTAACCGGTGGACAGAACTCTGCATTGACTGGATCAGATCGCTAAAAAAATAATGCTTTACATAATGCCTGGGCTAAGTTTGTGTTAAACCCTGGCCAGGGGCTGGATGCTTTCTTTAAATGATTGGAACTTTAAAGAAAGCAGCCTGTATGAAAAAAATCTACTCTCCATTTCAAGCCGGGATTTACAGTGCCCTTCTTTTAATTTCCTTACTATTTATTTCCTGTAGCAAAGATTTCTGGAAAAGCTATGATGACAGGATACTAGGCCAATGGCATATTACGGGTGTGAACCGTGTAGGGCTGGGCGGAAATACGG
>JAEWIW010000305.1 GCA_023386855.1 Bacteroidota bacterium
CTGATATGGTGAACGATAAACTGGCCAGTATTGGTGAGAAGATCGGTATCACAAAATTCGAACGCGTAGACGCTCCTTTTGTTTCCGCTTATATTCATGGCGCTTATCGCCTTGGTGTATTGGTAGCAATGAACCAGGATGCTCCTGATGCAGGAAAGGATATTGCCATGCAGATCGCGGCAATGAATCCTGTAGCTGTTGATCCTGCAAGTGTTCCAGCCAATACAGTGGAAAGAGAACGTGCAATCGTTACCGAGCAGATCCAGGCTGATCCTAAAATGGCAGGTAAACCTGCTGAGATGATCGCCAAGATCGCTGAAGGTAAACTGAATGCCTTCTTTAAAGAGCAGACTCTTCTTGCACAGGCTTTTGTAAAAGACAATGGCAAGAGTGTAGCCGATTACCTGAAATCAGTGAATAATGACCTGCAGGTTATTGAATTCAAGCGCATCGCTCTTGGTTAATGACAACCTTCAGTTATACTGAAAATATCATAGAGAAAGGGAACCAATCGGTTCCCTTTTTTGTACCCTTTAAGGAAGGGCAACCTTTCGCTTCTTTATTGTATTTGTTGATTATAATTCCATTTATTCATGGGATATCCCATTTTAATCCAGTTCTCCCTCCCTTCATCTCCTGTTATTAATATGCCTGATTTCTTTTCTTAAAGATTATGTTCCAGGAAGCTTCTTAATTCCATTTCGTTATTGGTTTGAAAAAGGACCTGTTGTGCCGCATCTACAACAAGGTATTGAGGAAAGGCATAGAGCTTAAGTGCTGATGCCATCATCTTTCCTCCCGGATCGATCAATTGGAGCCAGCTGGTGCTATCTTTTTTCACTGCTGCCCTCCATGCGCTTTCTTCCTCATCTACGCTTATGCCAACCAATAATCCTTTCTTTTTTACCAGCTGTTGCTTGATTTCCTTAAGATAGCCTGTATTTGCTTTGCGGCAGGGCCTGCACCATGATGCCCAGAAGTTAATCACCATTATTCCAGCATCAAGATTTTCTAATCTTACTTCCTTATAACCCATATCCTTAAGCGCTATCTTCGGTAACTTCATTCCAAGTCGATGGGCCATAACCTCCCCTGTCCTTTCCCTTATTTTTTTGGTTATACTGAATTGATCCATATCCTCCCTCTCAGCATGCTGTAAACAAAGCGCCGCATCGTATCTTCCAAAATTCGCCATGAAATGATAATATAATCCCATTACAAGCAATGCGGGTTCATCTTCCCTGGCAAGAAAATATTCAAGGTTTTTCCGGTAAACGCCCGTTTGTTCCTCCCAGGCTTTCATCATTCTCCGGTTTATGGCCGTTAAAGAATCAGCCGATTGTTTTCTCTCAGCAATGGTAGCCAGTACCAATTGGTAAAAGGGGCGCTTGTATTCTTTAAGTTCGCCCAGGGCTTTAGTCCATTTATTTCCCTCTACTTGTGCACTATAGAATAATGAATCAGCATATGCATTAATCTTATAATGGACATTATCCTGGAGCAGCAGGTAAATAAAATTATCAGCATATCCTTCCACTATAGAATATTCATTGCCTCCGGCGGGAGGAAGCAGCAACCGGTATAGAACACTGCTATCGTTCACCGGCTGCTCCCATGTAAAGCTTCCGTCCTGGTTAAGTTGAATGGTATCTATGGTTCTGAAATTTTTATTGAAATCATCCATTACCCCAAGGTATAACCGTTTCTCCCACCCATTATTCCACAGGATTTTTCCGCTGATCCCGGCCTGCCCATTCAATTGTCCATTCAACAAGACCAAGAGCAGCACTGCTGGTATTATCCTGGAATATTTCATGTTGATTGGCTGTTATTTTTTTGACTTAAGATATGTTGATATAATATTCCTGCTACCCGGATCCAGCGATTCCACGAATGCCGTATAAGAACGCATGAAGGCATTATATTTTACCGATCCAACCTGGATCCTGGCTTCATTATCCTTTATGTTCCTTCCTTCCGGGTTGCTGGTCAATACACCATATTGGGCTTTCAGTTCCTTTACCCCTATTCCTTTTGACCCGAGGTATTCAAAAAAGGTTTTTATACGATGATCCTTCAGGTGAATAATATGCTCCTTTACTGCCGCATTTACCTGGGGCGTTGATTTATTAAGGCTTTCTGTTTTACAGCTTGAAAAGCCCAGGTAACAGCCACAGCCTGCTTCATGCGTACTGGGATTGAAGCAGATGCAGCATTCACTGAACCAGCAATTTGCAGAACAGGTGGCCTGCCCGATGGCACAGCCGCAGGTCACACTTTTGACATCCATCACTCCACGACGTTCTATTGGTACCTTGTCATCCACCATCGAATCACCCGTTATGACCGGTTTTTCCGACTTGGTACAATTGTTCACCAGCATGGATGTTACCATCAATGCGCATACAACGATCAACCCTCTCATATCTTTAGTTTTAAAGATTTCCGCCTACACTTTTCACCGGTTTTCGGCATGCCCGCTCATCGATGAGGCAATAAAATTAAACAGCCTGTTGAGTATGGAAATGAGAAAAACACTACCGGAGCATGGGAAAAAAACGTCTTGGAAAATCCATTAAGACAGATTAAAAAGTCGGCCGGTTCAAACTTTATTGATGCTATATTGAAGGCAGGGTCTAATTTTGCTTCCGTTTATATAACATTGCATAAAGTTTAGTGCATGCTACCAAAATACAAGCGTATTCTTCTGAAGCTTTCCGGTGAGTCATTGATGGGTGATAAAAGTTATGGATTGGATCCTGCCATTCTTGAACAATACAGCAGGGAAATTGAATCCATTACATCGCTTGGTGTTGAAGTGGCTGTCGTGATCGGTGGGGGTAATATTTACAGGGGACTTAATGAAAGAGAAACAGGCATCGAGCGTGCGCATGGTGATTATATGGGTATGCTGGCAACGGTGATCAATGGTATGGCTCTCCAGGCGATGCTCGAAAAGATCGGTGTATATACCAGGTTACAGAGTGCTATCAAGATGGAGCAGATCGCTGAGCCCTATATCAGGCGCCGTGCTATCAGGCACCTTGAGAAAGGCCGCGTTGTGATCTTTGGTGCCGGTACGGGCAACCCTTATTTTACAACGGATACTGCAGGCTCCTTAAGGGCCATCGAGATCCAGGCCGATGTTATTCTTAAAGGAACCCGTGTAGATGGTGTTTATTCCGCCGACCCTGAAAAAGATCCAACCGCAACCAAGTTCGAGCATATAACTTTCAACGAATGCATTAGCCGCAACCTGAGAGTAATGGATATGACCGCATTCACCTTATGCATGGAAAATAACCTTCCCATTATCGTATTCGATATGAATACACTGGGCAACCTTCGCAGGGTGGTATTGGGAGAACAGGTTGGAACCTTTGTAGGCAACTAGGAATCAAAACATGTTACTATGGCTCATTCAATAGCCGATATCCGCCAGGATTATATCCAGGCTTCCCTTTCAGAGCATGAAGTGGAACAGCACGCCCTGAAACAATTTTCTAAATGGTGGGATGAAGCCATGAAGAGTGAAATCTCGGAAGTAAATGCCATGACCGTTGCCACTGCATCCTGTGATGGTGTTCCTTCGGCACGAATTATCCTTTTGAAAGGATTTGATGAAAATGGATTTGTATTCTTCACCAACTACAACAGCTATAAAGGAAAAGACCTGGAGGAAAATCCGAGGGCTGCACTGGTGTTCTTCTGGAAAGAACTGGAAAGGCAGGTCAGGATCACTGGTGTAGTGGAAAAATTAAGTGATGCCGCATCGGATGAATATTATAATAGTCGTCCCGTAGGCAGCAGGCTTGGAGCCATTGCTTCACCACAAAGTACTGTGATCGAAAACCGGGAATGGCTTGAGAACAGGGTAAAACAGGTTCAGCAGGAATACCAGGATAAAACACCTCAAAGGCCTGGAAACTGGGGAGGATATATGGTGAAACCCATCACCATCGAATTCTGGCAGGGTCGCCAAAGCCGCCTGCACGACAGGATCCAGTACACACTGGAAGAAAATGGGCATTGGAGAATTGAACGCCTCGCTCCTTAAAACAGTTTGAAAAAAAGTTGAAGTTAAGGCTACATTAAGCCAGGATAAAGCATTTTGCAGAAAGCAGATGTTGGAAAAGTCCATCATACTGCTTTCTGTTATGCTGTGTTATTTGGCAGCTGCTTCTTTCTTTCTTCTTGCAAGCCTGCTCTTACCAAATGAACCTTTGAATCTTTTTCCTTTCTTGGTTTTTTTATCACCTCTTCCCATGATGCATTTTTTTAGTTGTGAATCGAATTAATACGAACGGCAAATTTGATGAATTTTTCCCATCCGGCCATTGATTCGGCCAAAATTTACCTAACCGTTAAAGGTGCATTACCTAACCGATTACCGGTGCAGAAACATTATATACCAGCACAAAGAATTAGCGGTAACTCCTGTTCAATTGCAGGAATAAAAAAAAAGTCCTGCCGGGGCAGGACTTTTAATGCATTTAAATCAGAACTACATTTTAGCCTGAAGCTCTTTACCAGCTTTGAAACGTGCCACTTTTTTAGCTTTGATCTTGATCACTGCACCAGTTTGAGGGTTACGGCCATTGCGCGCAGCTCTTTTGGAAACAGAGAAAGTTCCGAAACCAACCAGGGTAACTTTACCACCACCTTTCAATGTTTTGGTTACAGCCTCGATAAAAGAATCAAGAGCAGCATTAGACTGGGTTTTGGTAATGCCTGCATCTTCTGCAATTTTGGAGATCAATTCAGCTTTGTTCATAGTGTAATATTTTAAATTAAGCTGCAACAAATTTAGATGCTTTTTTGAACCAACAAAATATTTGCACCAAAATTTTAACCAGGCAACGATCGCTTCAAATCCGCTACAGTCAAGGTTTTGACAAGATTAAAATAAACCGGCGGCTCTTTCGTTGTTTGTTGTTGCTTTCTGAAACCCTTGCCCACACTGCATTTCAGCGTCTCATTGCTGAAACTCTTGCCTGAACTGCATTTCAATGGGCCCTGGTATTCTTTTCCTGAGGTAAATTTTAATCGTGGAGTTTATCCACATTAGTTAATAACTTCCATCATTGTTCGGAAGGAAAAAAACTGGTCGCCCCATTTTTCGAACGACCTGTTCCTTAAAGCAGGGGCATAATTTGCGATATACTGATCAACTTCCTCCCTGTTTTCTGCAAAGAATTGTAAGGAATATGATGGACCCTGTTCTTCTTCAACATCCTGCAACCTGCTGAAATAATATTTTGAAAATTTGCCCGTCTGCATGATCTGGGGAATATGTTCCAGCTTCATCCATTCAAGCCATGCATCATGAATAGGCCAGGATAATTGCGTTGTGATATTGTATATGATCATGACTTTAGTTTAAGTTGAGTTCCAGCAGCACAGGGCAATGATCGCT